>JAVHWG010000456.1:0-3303 GCA_032159965.1 Mycobacterium sp. | reverse complement strand
CAGAAAAATACTTTCTTCACAGGATGACAGTTGACGGCGTCAAGAACAGCCGCTTATGGTCATAGCGGAAAGGTACACCGAAGGACCCACGTATTCGGCTACAGCAGAGAACGGAATCGGCAACGAGCACTGCGGGCGTTCACTCGCGCCACCGTCATGTAACGCAATTGCCCCCTGCGCGAACGGGTACGAAACCGCGTCGCGTACTGTCCATTGTTTCACGAATGAAAGGAAACTCTCTCATGCGACTCAAGACAAAGCTCGCCTCGGCCGGGATAGCAACGGTGATCGCCGCCGCACTGTTCGCCTCCTCCGGCCTGGTGCACGCCAACGCCGCCGAGGCCCCGACCGTCGCAGCTGCGGACGGATCGGTCTCCACCATGGCTGCACACCGATGGCCCCTAAGCAAGGACCTGAAGGAAAAGGTGGTGAAAAATTGCCGTGAATGGGCTCGATATGCTTGGGCCCTACAGGAGGACGGTAGGGGTTACGCGTTCCTAGCAGGCGGAGCAGTAGTCGGTGCAGCGTGGCTAGTGTCGCATCGGCGTGGCCGGTTCTTGACGTATACCGCTTCGGCGATCGGGGGCGCTGCGACCCCAGATAATGCCGATAACAAGATCCGGAATGCGCTTCGGATAGAGTTCGCAGCCTCGGAGGCGCGAATGCAAGATTTTATTTCACGTAATGCACATGGACGTATTGGCGACACGACTGCCATTTTTAATAACAACAACATTAACGGGGATATTTGGTTTCAGGGGGCCGAGATGAAGCAGAGGATTACCCCGAACTGCGCAATTAAGTGAGCCTCGGGCCTCCGTCTTTCACGGTGGTTGACCGCGGCTGAGGTTTGAGCACAGGTCCAAATTGGACGAGGTGCCCCCGGCCAGCCAGAATGCGATTTCTCTAGGATCGACTTCAGGCTGAGGCGGGTGCACCTCTTCCGTGCAAGATACCGGGTGGGCGCGTGGACTGGAACTTGTCGCCGATGACGAGCGGCTGGTCACCCACGCGGGGGTTCTGCCGTTGCGGTTGCTGGCGGAGCGGACCGGGCTGACGGGGCGGTTGCCGGCGGCGATGGCCCGCCGGGGCTTCGATCCGGTGTTTGACCAACGCCAGATTCTGGTGGATCTGGCGTTGGTGTTGATCCTAGGTGGTGAGGCGATCAGCGACTTCCAGGCACTCAGGCATCTGACGCCGGTCATCGGATCGGTGCCCTCGACCTCGACGGTGTGGCGCGCACTGGAGGAGACCGGCGAGGTCCAGCTGGCGCGGGTCAACGCCGCCGGAGTCGAGTTCCGCGGGTATTGGTGGGGCCGGCTGGCCGACCGGCCGCAGGGTTTCCCGTGGCTGTCGGTCGCCGGCCGGGAACTGACCGGGGTGACCGTGCTGGACCTGGACGCGACCGTGGTGTTCACCGGCTCGGAGAAGGAGAACGCGAAAGCGACCTATAAGGGCGGAACAGGGCTCGTGCCGAACCTGGCGACCTGCGACAACACCGGTGATGTGCTGGCGATCGACCCGCGCGGGCTCCGCGAACAAGCGATGAACTGCAGATTCTCCGTCGGGTGGGCGATCACCGCCCGGGAACGCGCCGCAATCACCACGATCCCGGAAAGGATCTGGGCGGCAACGATCAACGCCGAAGGCGGCCTGCGAGACGGTGCCGGACTCGCCGAGATCACCGGGCTCCTCCCTGCCGCCGCCCTGACCGGCTACCCCGCGCGGCACCCGGGTCATCGTCCGCCGCGAACGCCCCCCACCCCGGCGCGCAACTGTCCCCTGTTCGAGGAGAGCGACGGGTGGCGCTACACCGCGTTCGCGACCCACACCCCAGTCGGGCAGCTCGCGTTCCTCGACGCCCGGCACCGCGCCCACGCCCGCGCCCGCGCCGGATCCGCTGCGGCAAAGACACGTCCACCGGCAGGTCCGCGGTCATGACCTCGTCGAACGCTGCCTGGTCCCGGTTGGTGTGACGCAACTTCAGCCGAGTGGCTCCGCCCGTCACGTACAACTCGAGGTTATGGGTCAGCACTTCCAGTTGACCGGACAAAGCATCCAGGCCCGCTTCCTCCAGCACCGAGCCCGGCTGCGTCCATGAGCAGCTGCAGCGTCGTCAGCCGCTGCTGACCGTCAATCACGTTGCGGGCGGGCAGGCTGCCGGTCTGGTTGTCCTGAGCCTGAACAACAACCGCGCCGAGGAAATGCGCGGCCCTGGAATTGGGCTCCGCGAGCCAGAGCTCAGCCATCCTGCGGACGTCCTGCCACAGTGGCAGCCACTGCTCGGTCTCATTCCAGACGTAGGGTCGCTAGAACAGCGGAACGACCAAGTGCTGGGGCAGATTGAAGATGTCGAGCGGCGTGCGGACGTTGGTCTCCACAGACTCCCCTTTTCAGCAGGCCTTGGCAGGCAGCGACGACCCAGCGATCGCCTCGCCCGGCGCACGCCGACACGGCCCCATCCTGCTCGACGCGCACTTCGACCGGACGGCCGACACGGCGGAACACCAGAACAGTCCGCCGTCTGAACGTCCATCGCGACGGTCCGACGCATGAGCCGGGCGATCGAGGCGACAGAGTTTCGTTTGAGTCATGAGAGCACGATCCCGTCGATCGGCAGAGGCGGGCGCCGGGGGCGCGGTACCGGGGCGTCCGTCCGTACTCTTGCGATCCGGTCTGCGCGCCATGGGACCCAGCTAATCGTCCGCTGGAAGAATTGCCGGGCCACATTGACCAGCGGTCAAGCAACGTTACCGGGGCCACTGACCTGCCGATCGTGGTCCCCAAGATGTGAAAGAGGCCATCTCGCCGATGCGAGATGGCCTCTGACCTGCGTCGGGACGACAGGATTTGAACCTGCGACCCCTTGACCCCCAGTAGCCGGAGGCGTAAGCGGCGTGCTCGGGTGCGTTTCCCGAGGTCGTGTACCAGTGTAGTCATCCGAGTTAAGGGGTCGACGAGGGCGCGGTCGCCGATCCACATCGGACCCCGGCTTGGGTGTCAGCCCAGCGTTGTGCCAGCCCGGCGTGATTTGAACCCACGGCCCCTCGTTGACGACCGTCGCGGTCCCGGGCTTATCACTAGTCGTCAATTTCGGGCATTGAGCTGCACAAACGCCGCCGGGCGCTGATGGTCACTTGTCACTGATTGTCGATGCTCAGCAGGGGTTTTCGGGGGGTAAACGGGGGCACGATGCGCCGTGCCCTGCGTTGTCGGGAAGCGGGATGCTGGCGCAGGTTCGAATCCTGCCGGGGGCACCCAACCTGTCAGTGCGCGGACCCTGGATCTTTGGTCCATGGTTTC
>JAVHWG010000328.1:0-17926 GCA_032159965.1 Mycobacterium sp. | reverse complement strand
TCACGGGAAATGCTTGCACCAGAACGTCTTTCACGGGCAGCCCAGAAAAGGAGCGGCCCAGATCACCGCGGAACACGCCTTGCAGATACTTCAGGTACTGGAGCCAGAACGGGTCGTCGAGGTGATACTGCACCCGTAGCTCTGCCGCCAGTGCCGGGCTCACCGGTCGATCACCACCGAGGACAGCAACGGGGTCGCCTGGCAGTAGGAACACCATTGTGTAGATCAGGAGCGTCGCACCGAGGAACACCGGGATCATCGCAAGCACGCGACGACCGACGTAGAGGACCATGCGATTTTTACCTGTTGCTCCTCGCGCAAGCACTCATTAGTTCCTGCTGAGGCTCTCGTAGTCCGGCAGGCCGTTCCAGCGGATGGTCACGTCATGCACGGCAGGCGAATGCCCCGCTGCGTTGATGTAATCCCACAACGGCACGACGGCCATGTCCCGCAATAGAATCTCCTGCGCTCGGTTGGTGAGCCAGTACGAATCCTTGATCGTCGTTGCGTTCTCCGCTCGCCCCACAGCCGCGTCGAACTCCTTGCTCGAGTAGCCGACGTCGTTGGACCCCGCGCCCGTAATGAACACCGGTTCAAGGAAGTTCAGCATCGACGGGTAGTCGCCTTGCCAGCCTGCGCGGAATGCGGTCCGAATCGAGCGGTCGGTGATCACGGTGCGAATCTGCGCGAAGGTCGGCTGCGGTGCGCCGGTGGCGTCGATTCCCAGGGTGTTCTTGATGCTGTTGGCCACGGCGTCGACCCATTCTTGATGGCCGCCGTCGGCGTTGTAGGCGATCTGATACGTCCCGGTCCACTTCGAGATCGCGTCAGCCTGCGTCCAGAGCTGCTTGGCGCGGGCGGGATCGAAGTTCAACGCGTCGCTGCCGGGAATGTTCGCGTCGTACCCTGGAAGTGACCGCGCGGTGAATTCCCTTGCGGGACCGCGGGTATCGTTGAATATTTGTTGGCAGATCTGCGGACGGTTGATCGCCGCGGACAGAGCTAGCCGGCGCAGCCTGCCCTCTTCTCCGGCGAAATGTGGCAGTCGCACCGGTGTGTCCATGGTTGCGTTCTGCGCCGTCGGCGCCGTCAGTGCGCGATCTCCGAGATCCTTGCGGTAGGTCGGCAGTGCACTGGACGGAATGGTGTCCAGCACGTCCAGGTTGCCGGCGAGCAGGTCGGCGTAGGCCGTGTCGAGGTTCGCGTAGAAGGTGAACTTCAAGCCCTTGTTCTTGGGGACGCGGCTGCCCTTGTAGTCGGCGTTGGGCACCAGGTCGATCTTCACGTTGTGCTGCCACGCGTCACCGTCGGCCAGCTTGTACGGCCCGTTTCCGATCGGATGCTGACCGAACGCCGCCATGTCCTTGAAGGCCGCGGGCGGCAGCGGGAAGAACGGCGTGAACGCCAGCCGCATCTTGAAATCGATCGTGGGCGCCTTCAGCTTGACGGTGAATTCGGAGTCGCTGACCACATTCAAACCGGACATGGTCTGCGCCGTCGGCTTGACGTTCGGGTCCTGCGGCGCTATCGCGTCGTATCCGTCGATCGGGCTGAAAAAGCTCTGCTGCAGTTGCGTATTCGTCGTCAACGCGCCGTAATTCCACGCATCGACGAACGAGTGCGCTGTCACCGGAGAGCCGTCGGTGAATTTCCAATCTGGTTTCAGGGTGATCCGGTAGTTGACGTTGTCCGTGGACTCGATGGACTCGGCGACCTCGAGTGCGGGTGTGCCGTTGTTGTCATACGACATCAGGCCCGCGAACAACCGGTCGACGATGCGGCCACCGTTGGTCTCGTTGGTGTTGGTCGGGATCAGCGGGTTCTGCGGCTCGCCGCCGTTGACGGTCACGACGTCGGACGCCCCCCCGCCGCTGCCACATCCCGACACGGTCATAGCGGTCGCGAACAGCATGACGACGCTCATCGATGCGGCGACGAGTCGAATTCGGCTCATTGCGCCGACAATAAGGCGTCGCGGCGCTCGTGTCCGCTTCCGCCGGTAATCAGCCGATGCAGTCCCCAGTGGCAACCGGCTCGGTCCCGACATTGACTATCTGACGTGCGACCTCATGGGCGGTCAACGCGAACCCCATCTCCGGTTCGTCGACCGCTGAGCCGAACAGTACGCCCAGCACGCGACCGTCGAGGCTGATCAACGGGCCCCCCGAATCGCCCTGTTTCACGCTGCCGCTGATGGCGTACACCTCGCGGGTGACCGTCGTGGTCTGGTAGATGTCCGGTCCGTCGAGGTTGACCACCTGACGGACGCGCGACGGTGTGGCCGCGAAGTCCAGCCCGCCCGGGTAACCCAGGATCAGCGCGTCGGTGCCGCTCTGCGCCGGCGCCTCGACGAACTCCATGGGCGGCGCGGTCAGATCCGGGACGTCGAGGATTGAGATATCGGCCTGCGGGTCGTACGACAACACCTTGGCCCGATACGTGGCCTGATCGAGTTCAACGGATATCGCGTCGGCGCCGGCGACACTGTGGGCGGTCGCCATCACGCGGTTGGGTGCGATGACGAAGCCGCTGCCCTCCAGCTGCCGCTGGCAGGAGTTCGCCACCCCGACGGTCTTGACGACGCTGCGCCGCGCTGTCGCCACCACCGCATCGCCCGCCAGCGCCGGATTGGGGGGATCGACCGGTGCGATCGATGTCGGGTCCAGCTGCCGCCACTCGCCGAGTCTTCGGCTGACGATGTCGCATCCCGCGACGGCCGTCGCGAACACGACCAACATCGTCAGCGCGGCTGCCGCAGCACGCTTTCGGCCCACGAACTGACCCTAAGACGGGGCGGCGCTGTCGTCTCTGGAACAGCGGGGGTGACTAGGCTCACACCATGACCGAGACGCACGCGGACGCTCCCGCGGTCTACCCGCCGCCGGAGGACTTCGCCGCCCAGGCCAACGCGAGCGCCGACCTTTACGGCGACGCCGACGCCGACAGATTGGGATTCTGGGCCGAGCAGGCCAAGCGGCTGTCCTGGGAGACACCGTTCGAGGATGTCCTGGACTGGTCGGAGGCGCCGTTCGCGAAGTGGTTCGTCGGCGGCAAACTCAACGTCTCCTACAACTGCGTCGACCGGCACGTCGAGGCCGGCAACGGAGACCAGGTCGCCATCCACTGGGAGGGCGAGCCCGTCGGTGACAGTCGCACGATCACGTATTCGCAACTGCTGACCGAAGTTTCGAAGGCCGCGAACGCGCTGACCGACCTCGGCCTCGAAGCCGGCGACCGGGTGGCGATCTACATGCCGATGGTGCCCGAGGCCATCGTCGCGATGCTGGCGTGCGCGCGTCTGGGTGCGATGCACAGCGTCGTATTCGCAGGGTTCTCGGCGGCCGCGCTGCGCGCCAGGATCGAAGACGCCGAAGCGAAGCTACTCATCACTACCGATGGACAATTTCGCCGCGGGAAAGCGGTGTCGCTGAAGGAAGCCGCCGACGAGGCCGTCGAGGGCCAGGATTGCGTCGAGCACGTCCTGGTGGTGCGGCGCACCGGGATCGACGTCCCGTGGACCGAGGACAGGGATCTGTGGTGGCACGACACCGTCGACGGTGCGTCAGACGAGCACACTCCGGAAGCCTTCGACTCCGAGCATCCGCTGTTCCTGCTGTACACGTCGGGCACCACCGGCAAGCCCAAGGGCATCATGCACACCACCGGCGGCTACCTCACGCAGTCGTCCTACACGCACTACAACGTCTTCGACGTCAAGCCCGACCAGGATGTGTACTGGTGCACCGCCGACATCGGCTGGGTGACGGGCCACACCTACATCGTGTACGGGCCGCTGTCCAACGGCGTCAGCCAAGTCGTCTACGAGGGCACACCGGCGTCGCCTGACGAGCACCGCCATTTTCAGATCGTCGAAAAGTACGGTGTCACAATATATTACACAGCACCGACACTCGTCCGTAGCTTCATGAAGTTCGGCCGCGAGATTCCGGATGCGCACGACCTGTCGAGCTTGCGGCTGCTCGGATCGGTGGGTGAGCCGATCAATCCGGAGGCATGGCGTTGGTACCGCTCGGCATTCGGCGGCGAGCGGACCCCGGTGGTCGATACCTGGTGGCAGACCGAGACCGGTTCCATCATGATTTCCCCGCTGCCCGGAGTCACGGCGACCAGACCCGGATCCGCGATGAAGCCACTGCCGGGCATCTCGGCGAAGATCGTCGACGACGACGGCAACCAGCTCGAGCCCGGCACCGATCACGGTGAGCAGCCCAGCGGCTACCTGGTCCTCGACCAGCCGTGGCCCTCGATGCTGCGCGGCATCTGGGGGGACCCCGACCGGTACAAAGAAACGTATTGGTCCAAGTTCGGCGAGCAGGGCTGGTACTTCGCCGGCGACGGCGCACGCTACGACTCCGACGGCAACATCTGGGTGATGGGCCGTATCGACGACGTCATGAACATCTCCGGGCACCGGATCTCCACCGCTGAGGTGGAATCAGCCCTGGTCGGCCATTCGGGGGTCGCCGAGGCGGCCGTCGTCGGCGCCAGTGACGACCAGACCGGGCAGGCCATCTGCGCGTTCGTGATTCTGGAGTCCCACGCCGAGAAGAATCCTCGCCACCAGATGGTGGAGGAACTGCGTGCGGAAGTTGCCAAGGAGATTTCGCCGATCGCAAAGCCGCGAGAGATCCATGTGGTGCCGGAATTGCCCAAGACCCGAAGCGGCAAGATCATGCGGCGGTTGCTTCGCGACGTCGCCGAGGGCCGCGAACTAGGTGACACGTCGACGCTGGTGGACCCCGGCGTCTTCGAGGCGATCCGAGCCAGTAAGTCGGAGGAGTGATCAGCCGACCGGGACGAAACCGGCGCCGGGCCGGCCCTTGGCGTTGAGGTCGGCCAGCACCGCTGTGATCGACTCTGCGACGGCCGGCGTGTGCAGGGGGATGTACTTGACCACGCAGGTGGGCAGGTCCTCGCTGAACGCCCCGTGGATCATCCCGACGAGGACGTTGTTGACCGTTACGGGCGCACCGGAATCACCGGGCCGGCCGCAGACCTGGCTCAGGATCGTTCCGGGTTGTTCCCCGGGTCCCCATGTGACACCACACGAATAGCCGGTGGTGCGGCCCAACTTGCATGCGACCTGTCCGAACGTGGGGTCGGGACCGATGCCGTCGATCTGAAAACCGTTGTAGTTGTTGACCGGTGTCACCTTTGCCGGGTCAAATTTGATGACCGCGTAGTCCAGCGCGTCATTGCCTGCCACCATCACGCCCAGCGTGCCGGCTCCCGGGGTGCCCTCCGCGGCGACCTGGGCACCAGGCCCGCCGCAATGCGCCGAGGTGAATCCCACCAGGCTGCCCTGGTTGTCGTTGCCGATCGCGGTGAGCGTGCACGCGTCCTGGCCGTTGACGACGATCGCTGCGCCGCCACCCAGCACGACCCGCTCCGCAGCCGACGCGACGCCGGGCGCGGCGACACCGAGCAGCATGGTGGTGATCAGCGCGAGTCGCTGGACATGCGCCATCCTCAAGAGAAGCTCCCGTCGACCAGACACCACAGCGTATCGAAAACACCACCCGTACCTTGCGTACCAAGTGCACGCGTCGCGCGCTTGACGCCGATCTCGTCGGGGTTCTGAGGGCGTGGCAACATAACCCATCGACACATGAATGAGGACGGGGAGGACATCCGTGACCAATGGTGATCGCAAGAGCACAGTGCCGAACACCATCACGTCGATCCCGCTGACGGACCCTCACGCCCTGCCGGCGGACCCGTCCATCGGCGAGCTGGTCAAAGAGGCGACGGCCCAGGTATCCACCCTGGTCCGGGCCGAAGTCGAACTGGCCCGCGCCGAGATCACCAAGGACGTCAAACGGGGCTTGACCGGCAGCGTGTTCTTTGTCGCCGCGCTGGTGGTCCTGTTCTACTCGACGTTCTTCTTTTTCTTCTTCGTCGCCGAACTGCTCTCGATATGGCTGGAGAGGTGGGCCTCCTACCTCATCGTGTTCGGCGTCATGGTTCTCACGACGGCGCTGCTGGCACTGCTCGGCTTCCTCAAAGTGAGGCGGATCCGCGGTCCGAAGCAAACCATCGAGTCGGTCAAGGAAACCCGCGAGGTCCTGATGTCGCACGATCACAAATCTGCTGCCGAGACGCCAGCCCCACCGCTGAGCCAGGGGACGGCCGGTCGGACTGACCCGTCAGGCTGGTAATGCCGCCACCCGCACCGTCGGTGGTTCGCATCGACGGGCCATGGCGGCATTTTGAGGTGCACGCCAACGGAATTCGCTTCCACGTGGTGGAGGCCCAGCACGCCGACATCGGGCCACCTGACACCGGGGATGCGTCACCGGCCCCGCGGCCACTCGTGTTGCTGCTGCATGGCTTCGGTTCGTTCTGGTGGTCATGGCGGCACCAGCTGCGCAGCCTGACGGGAGCCCGCGTCGTCGCCGTCGATTTGCGGGGCTACGGAGCAAGCGACAAGCCGCCGCGCGGCTACGACGGTTGGACCCTCGCAGGTGACACCGCGGGCCTCATCCGGGCGCTGGGCCACCCGTCGGCCACGCTCATCGGCCACGCCGACGGCGGGTTGGTCTGCTGGGCCACCGCGATGTTGCACCCACGGCTGGTGCGCGCCATCGCGGTCGTCAGCTCACCGCATCCCGCCGCGCTGCGGGCGTCGGCGCTGACCCGCCGTGACCAGGGCAGGGCGTTGCTGCCGTCGCTGCTGCGCTGCCAGGTTCCGATATGGCCGGAGCGCCAACTGACCAGACACAACGCCGACGCACTGGAAGAACTTATACATTCCCGAGCCGGTGCCAAATGGGCTGCCACAGAGGACTTTTCGACAACAATGCGACACATGCGGACGGCAATCCAGATTCCCGGGGCCGCCCACTGCGCGATGGAATACCAGCGCTGGGCGGTGCGCAGCCAGCTACGCAGCGAGGGACACCGCTTCATGCGGTCGATGAACCGTCAGCTGGGCGTGCCGATGCTTCACCTCCGCGGCGACGCCGACCCGTACGTTCTCGACGATCCGGTGCAGCGGACCCTGAGGTACGCCCCCCATGGCCGGTACGTATCTGTCGCAGACGCAGCGCATTTCAGTCACGAAGAAGCGCCGGACGTGGTCAGCGAGCAGCTGACGCGGTTTCTGGCGCAGGTCTACGGCGGCTGAGTCTGCTATCCGGAGATGCACGGACCGGTGGTCACCGGGGCGGTGTTGCCCACTCGCTCCATCTGACGTGAGACTTCTTTCGCGGTCAGCACGAACCCCGTTTCCGGGTCGTCAACCGCAGCGCCGAACACCACACCCAGCACGTGCCCGTCGCGGTCAACCAGGGGGCCACCCGAATCACCCTGCCGCACAGTGCCTCTGATCATGTAGACCTCGCGGTTGACGGTGGTTGTGCGATAGATGTCGGGGCCGTTGAGCTGAATGACCTGACGGATCCGGGCCGGGGTGGCCATGAACGACCCGCCGCCCGGATAGCCGAGCACGATGGCGTCGTCGCCACTTTTCACGGGAGCGTCGGCGAACGTGAGTGGCTGCGCCGGCAAGTTCGGCACATCCAGGATCGAGATGTCGGCGTTGGGGTCGTAAGACACCACATGCGCGTCGAAAGTCGTGTCGCCGACATCGACTGAGATCGTGTCCGCCCCTGCGACGACGTGAGCGTTGGACATCACCCGGTTGGGCGCCACCACGAAGCCGGTACCTTCGAGCACCTTCTGGCAGCTGTTGGCCACTCCCTTGATCCTGACGACACTCGGCGACACGGCGGCCACCACCGGATCGTTGGCCAGGTTCGCATCCGGTGCCTCGACGGGCTTGACCGGCGTCGGGCCGAACGGCTGCCACACGTCGGAAATCCCGCTTGCGCTGAAGAGATTCCCCAGCTTGGTCGGCACCTTCTTCAGCCAACCCGGAGCAACTTGGTCGACCGCGTGCCGAATCCCCGAATCCTCGCAGGCCTTTGCCAGGGTCGCCTGTCCCGACTTCTGCAGCGGGGATGCCAGCAGCCATGCCGCCACCAACACCGCGACGATCTGCAATGCCACGCCGGCGATCGAGTCCAGGGTGCGCAAGGCGTTGTTGCGGATCGCGCCCCGGAATCCGCGCCCCACCACGACGCCCGCGACCTCACCGATGACCACGAGCCCAAGCACCAGGAAGATCGTGATGAACAACCGGGTCCGCGGGCCGCTGATGTGCTCGACGATGTGGGGCGCCAGCAGCACACCGGCCACGGCACCCAGAACGACACCGATGAACGACATGGTCGAACCGAGCGCCCCGGAGCTCCATCCGGACACAGCGGCAAGAGTGGCGAAACCGACCACGATCCAGTCGAACCAATTGAAGCGTTCCCGCAGCAGGACCACGACGAGGACGGCGAGCACGGTGGTGAGGACATAGCCCACGACCAGTGCCGTGATTGCCAGCTCCCTGCCGCGTTCGTTGCGGCGCTTGGTCTCCGACAGCGCCGTGGTGGCGAACACCACGCCCAGAGGGGGAACCAGGAAGGCGAACACAATCGCCGCGATCGCGTTCCCATTCAGCGGACGGACCGTCGGGTACGGAGGCCGCGGAGGTGCCATCGGCATCGGCCGCCGGCTCGGGTATGTCATCGGCGCGCCTCGTGGGATCGGTCGTGAACCAGCGCCATCGCGTCCGCGAGTTCACGAACGTCGCCGACGTTCCAGGGTTGTGCCCAGCCCGCGCAGTCGAGCATCGCCGAAATCACCTGGCCGGTGAATCCCCAGACGAGCATCTCGTTGAGCAGGAAGGCGGGGCCGGCGAACCTACGGGTGAGTGTGCTGCGGTAGACCATCAGTCGGTTCTCGGGATTTATGAAAGCGCGCAACGGGACTCGCGCCACGATAGCGGTCTCGGCCTCGTCCACCACCGCGACGGGACCTGGATCCGGTGAGTACGCGAGCACAGGGACGACGTGGAACCCTGACGGCGGGATGAACGTCTTTTCCAAGGTGGCCAACGGCCGCAGGCGGGTGGTGTCGATCCCGGTCTCCTCGCGCGCTTCGCGCAGCGCGGTATCGACCGGACCGGTATCCCCGGGGTCGACCGCGCCGCCGGGGAACGCGGCTTGGCCGGCGTGATGACGCAGGGTGGATGCGCGAACGGTGAGCAGGAGATCCGCGTCGTGTGGCGGACCGTCCGCCGGGGCGTCCTCTGGTCCAGAGAACAACGCCAGCACGGCGGCATCCCGGGGGGCCCGGGTCAGTGCGGCAGTCGCGTTGGCCGCGGTCACCATGGCAAGTACCTCCGCGGGCAGCCGGCGCCGGTAGGCGGCAGGCACGCAATTGGCGTTGTCGACCAGCGGTCTCAGCCACTCCGGGGCAGCATCGGGGGTCAACACGTCCGCTGGACCCGCTGGACTCACCGAGGTGCTCCCATCGTCTGATCGACCGCTGTCGCGATCTCGTCGGCGCTGGCGAAGGGCCGCGGCAGGATGGCGGCAACGCTACCGTCCGATCGCAGCAGCACCGACGTAGGCACGACGTTCGGCACACGCAACGCCGCCGACACGCGCTTGTCACCGTCCTGCCAGGTCGGCAGCCTAACTCGCCAGTCCGCGAGGCGCGACAGCGCTGCCGCCGCGTCGTTGTCCTCGTGCACCGTGATCACTATCAACGACGAACCGACCCGTCGCTGATACTCCGCCATCGCCGGCAGTTCCACCGCACACGGCGCACACCAATACGCCCACAGATTCAGCAGCACGGCCCGGCCCGCGACCGTCCGCCCGGGGTCGACGGCCGCACCGTCGCCGAGGCACTGGACGGTCACACCCTGCAGCACCCGGTTCCCGCCGACGTCGGCGCTAGCAGGCGGGCACGGCGACAACGCGGCCCGGCGGCGTAGGTCCGTCAGGTCCGCGTCGTCGGGAGCGGCCGTGCTGACGCCCCGCTGCGGGCTCTGGGCCGCCGGCTGACGTAACTCCATCGCGAGGGCGACGACGAGCGCGGCAACCGCGATCAACACCGCAATGGTCCAGCGGGTCGAGGTTCTCATCCCGGGTAGCGCACGGTCACAGCCCGGCGATGGCCAGTAGGTGTTGGGTTTCGGGTCCCCTCACCAGGGCGGCCGCGATCTCCGGCTCGGTCGGACCGAGCCCGAACGACGGACAGTCCTTGGCCAGCACGCACACCCCGCAGGCCGGCTTCTTGGCATGGCAGACCCGTCGTCCGTGAAAAATGACCCGGTGACTGAGCAGTGTCCATTCCCTGCGCTCAATCAACTCACCCACCACGGTTTCGACCTTCACGGGATCGGTCTCCTCGGTCCACCCCCACCGCCGCACCAGACGACCGAAGTGCGTGTCGACGGTGATGCCCGGTACCCCGAACGCGTTGCCAAGGATCACGTTGGCGGTCTTGCGTCCCACTCCGGGGAGCGTGACCAACTCCTCCATCGTTGATGGCACCTCGCCGTCGAAGCGCTCCTCCAGCGCCTGTCCGAGCTTCATCAGCGCGTTGGCCTTATTGCGGTAGAAGCCGGTGGGCCGGACCATCTCCTCGAGTTCGGTGCGGTCGGCCTGCGCGTAGTCCCTGGCGGTGCGGTACTTCTTGAACAATGCCGGCGTGGTCAGGTTCACCCCTTTGTCGGTGCTCTGCGCCGACAGAATGGTGGCGACGGTGAGCTCCAGCGGATTGGTGAAGTCCAGTTCGCAGTAGACGTGGGGAAAGGCTTGAGACAGGGCGCGATTCATTCGCCGCGCCCGTCGCACCAGACTCAGACGCGTCTCTGTCGCCCACCGCCGCCGCTCAGCCGACGCGGTCCGCTTGCTCGCCGTCACACGGCAAGGGTACTGACCGGTGACAGGTCGTTTCTCCCGTCGCTTCGCTCGCCCCTATTCGTGACCCCGCTGAGACCTCCGGCGTGTTTACTTCTGCCTGTGTCAACGCTCTTCGTCGTGTTCATCCCGGGTCTGCTGATGCTGGCAGCCTTCGGTTTGGAGCGCCTCGAAAGCAGGCTCGGCAGTGGCTGCGTCGGTGCGGCGGACGTGGCCGAGTTCCTCGCTTTGGCCCAACCGACCGACGTCACGAGACTGGCCCGGGACGGCATGTCGGAGGCTTTGCAATCCTGCCAGCAGCGCGAGACGAGCCGACTCGAGGCGTCCCGGGAGCTGGCCCGCCGTTCCCGCGCCGTCCCGCAATTTGTCCATGCGGGGCCAATTCCGCAATTTCGACAGACTCGACATGCGGATTCTGTGTAGCGTCAAAGGGTCATAGGAACGCCGACCGCTGCCGGGAGAGAAGAAACCGGTAGTAGGTCGGCTGAAGTGTGTGTCTTGCACACGAGAGCTGAAGAGGGACAACGTGGACGAGATCCTGGCCCGAGCCGGAATCTTCCAAGGTGTCGAGCCCAGCGCTGTGGCCGCGCTGACCAAACAACTGCATCCGGTCGACTTTCCGCGCGGCCACACCGTTTTCGCCGAAGGGGAGCCCGGCGACCGCCTGTACATCATCATCTCCGGCAAGGTGAAAATCGGCCGCCGCTCGCCGGACGGCCGGGAGAACCTGCTGACGATCATGGGGCCGTCGGACATGTTCGGCGAGCTCTCGATCTTCGACCCCGGACCGCGCACGTCGAGCGCGACGACGATCACCGAGGTTCGTGCCGTGTCGATGGACCGCGATGCACTGCGGGCCTGGATCGCCGACCGGCCAGAGATCGCCGAACAACTCCTGCGGGTGTTGGCGCGTCGGCTCCGGCGCACCAACAACAACCTCGCCGACCTGATCTTCACCGACGTGCCTGGCCGGGTGGCCAAGCAATTGCTCCAGTTGGCGCAGCGCTTCGGAACGCAGGAGGGCGGCGCGCTGCGCGTGACCCACGACCTCACCCAGGAAGAGATCGCGCAGCTGGTGGGCGCGTCACGGGAGACCGTCAATAAGGCGCTGGCCGACTTCGCCCATCGCGGCTGGATCCGGCTCGAGGGCAAGAGCGTTCTGATCTCGGACTCGGAGCGGCTAGCCCGTCGCGCTCGCTGACTCGCGCAGCGTCAGGCCCGGAGGTACTGGAGTTGGGCTTGCACGCTTGACTCCGCGGCGTTCCAAAGCTTCTCGTCGACGTCGACGTAGACGTGCTCGACCACCTGGCGGGCCGTCGCGTCTTCGCCGAGCACTTTGAGTGCGTCGCGCACCTGGTTCAGCCGCTCTTCGCGGTGCGCGAGGTACATGTCCGCGGCGCTTTGAAGATCAGCCAGGTCCGGACCGTGTCCGGGCAGTACGACGCGGCGGCCGAGTCCGCGCAGACGCTTCAGCGACTCGAGGTAGTCATAAAGACTGCCGTCCTCGGGGTCGATGACCGTGGTGCCGCGGCCCAGCACGGTGTCGGCGGTCAGCACGGCGTCGTCCAACACGAAGGACAACGAGTCCGCGGTGTGGCCGGGGGTGGCCATCACCGTGATGCGCACACCTGCGGCATTGATCACCTCGCGATCGGACAGCGGACCGCTCATGCCGCGGAGGAACCCGCTGCCGATCGCTCGCACCGGTGCCCCCGTGAGGTCGACGATCTTGTCGATGCCGCCGGTGTGGTCGTCATGCCGGTGGCTGATCAGCACCAGCGACACGGTGCCGAGCTCGGCGATTCTGCCGATGTGTTCCTCGTCGTCGGGACCGGGATCGACGATCACCATCTCGTCGGTGCCGGGCTTACGCACCACCCAGGTGTTCGTGCCTTCCAGCGTCATCACGCCGGGGTTGTCGCACAGCAGCACCGATGCGGTCTCCGTGACCGGGCGCAGCAGCCCGTACGCCGGGTGCTGCAGCGCCGACGAGGTCATCGGTCACGCGACTTCGACGATGATCTCGACCTCAACCGGCGCATTGAGTGGCAACTCGGCCACCCCGACCGCCGACCGCGCATGAGCTCCCGCGTCGGCGAATACCTGCCCGAACAGTTCCGACGCGCCGTTGAGCACTCCCGGCTGTCCGGTGAACCCGGGGGCCGACGCGACGAAACCGACGACTTTGACCACGCGGACGATTGCGTCGACACCGACCAAATCGTCGATGGCGGCCAGCGCGTTGACAGCACAGATTCGTGCCAGCTCCTTGCCTTGCTCTGGCCTGACCTCCGCACCCACCTTGCCGCTGCGGAGCAGGTTGCCATCCACCAGCGGCACCTGGCCCGACGTGTAGACGAGATTGCCGGTGCGCACGGCAGGAACATAGGCGCCCAACGCTTTTGCCGCCTTGGGCAGTTCGATGCCTAGCTCGACGAGCCGTGCACGCCACGGCGAGTCGGTGGTCACTTCGGCCTCTTCATGTACGCCACATGCTGCTCGCCCGATGGTGCTGGGACCACCGCCACGAGTTCCCAGCCGTCGTCGCCCCAGTTGTCGAGAATCTGCTTCGTCGCGTGAATCAATAGCGGTACGGAGACGTATTCCCAACGGGTGGCTTCGCTCATGTCGATAACCCTAATGGTCCAAAGACCGTGGGTGGTTAGCATGCAGAGGTGGTCATCACACGCGAGGCGGGGTCCGAGATCGGCTGGCCGGCCCGGTTGCGGGACGCGCGCCTGCACTTCGTCACCGGCAAGGGTGGTACCGGAAAATCGACGATCGCCGCTGCCCTCGCGCTTGCGCTTGCCGCGGGTGGGCGCAAGGTACTCCTGGTCGAGGTGGAGGGCCGCCAAGGCATTGCGCAGCTCTTCGACGTCCCTCCCCTGCCGTATGAAGAGGTGAAGATCGCCACGGCCGAACGGGGCGGGGCAGTCAACGCGCTTGCCATCGACATCGAGGCCGCGTTCCTCGAATACCTCGACATGTTCTACAACCTTGGTCTGGCCGGCCGTGCGATGCGGCGGATCGGGGCGGTCGAATTCGCGACGACGATCGCGCCTGGCCTTCGGGACGTGCTCCTGACGGGCAAGATCAAGGAGACCGTGGTGCGCGGAGACAAACCCGAAAAGTCCGCGAAAGCACGGATCTACGACGCCGTCGTCGTCGACTCCCCGCCGACCGGGCGGATCGCACGATTCCTCGACGTGACCAAGGCAGTCTCCGATCTGGCCAAGGGCGGCCCCGTGCACTCGCAGGCCGACGGTGTGGTGAAGCTGCTGCATTCCAACCGGACTGCCATCCACCTGGTGACGTTGCTCGAAGCGTTGCCGATGCAGGAGACCGTCGAGGCCATCGACGAACTGCAGAAGATCGGCTTGCCGGTGGGCAGTGTGATCGTGAACCGGACCTTACCGGTCTATCTGCAGCCCGACGACCTCGGCAAGGCCGCCGAGGGCGATGTCGACGCGGATGCGGTGCGCGCCGAATTGGCCACGGCTGGAGTGAAACTCGGTGATTCTGACTTCGCCGGCCTGCTCACCGAGACGATCCAGCACGCCACCCGGCTGCGGGCACGCGCCGAGGCCGCCGAACAACTCGACGAGATCCACGTGTCCAGACTGGAACTGCCCAACCTGCCGGACGGCGTCGACCTCGGCAGTCTGTACGAATTAGCCGAAGAACTTGGCCGACAGGGAGTTCGATGAGTACAGACCCGAACATCCGGCGACAGCGGGCGACAGCGCCGCCCGTCCTTGACATTGGCGCGATGCTGGCCGACACGTCCAACCGGGTCGTGGTGTGTTGCGGAGCAGGTGGCGTGGGCAAGACGACGACCGCAGCAGCGATGGCGTTGCGTGCTGCCGAAAGTGGGCGCACGGTGGTGGTTTTGACCATAGATCCGGCACGCCGACTGGCGCAGGCGCTCGGCATCACTGACCTGGGCAACACGCCGCAACGTGTCGAGCTCGGACCTGAGGTCAAGGGTGAACTGCACGCGATGATGCTGGACATGCGCCGAACGTTCGACGAAATGGTGGTGGAGTACTCGGGACCCGAACGCGCGCAAGCAATTCTGGAGAACCAGTTCTACCAGACGGTCGCGACGTCGCTCGCAGGCACCCAAGAGTACATGGCGATGGAAAAGTTGGGACAGCTTGTCTCTCAAGACAAGTGGGATTTGGTGGTGGTCGATACCCCGCCATCACGCAACGCTCTGGACTTCATCGACGCGCCTAAACGCCTGGGCAGCTTCATGGACGGCAGGCTGTGGCGTCTCTTGCTGGCACCCGGCAGGGGTATCGGCCGACTGGTGACCGGCGCAGTGGGACTTGCCATGCGTGCCTTGTCGACGGTTCTGGGGTCGCAGATGCTATCGGACGCCTCGGCATTCGTTCAGTCGCTGGATTCGACGTTCGGTGGCTTCCGTGAGAAGGCCGATCGGACGTACGCGTTGCTCAAACGTCGCGGCACGCAGTTCGTAGTGGTTTCAGCGGCCGAGCCCGACGCGCTTCGCGAGGCGTCCTTCTTCGTCGACCGGCTGTCACGCGAAGGGATGCCACTGGCCGGGTTGATCCTCAACCGCACACATCCGACGCTGTCCGGACTGCATCTGGAAAGCGCGGTGGATGCCGCCGAAGAACTCGAGGCGGCCGATCCTGAGTCACTGGCCGCGGCTGTGCTGCGAATTCACGCCGAACGGGCGCAGACCGCCAAGCGCGAAGTGAGGCTGCTGTCGCGGTTCACCGGCGCCAACCCGCAGGTGCCGATCGTCGGCGTGCCGTCGCTGCCGTTCGATGTGTCGGATCTGGAGGCGCTGCGTGCCATCGCCGACCAACTCACCGCCGCCAAAGCGGCGTAGTCAATCCCCGACAGGAGTTGTCAGACCGCGCTGCGATGCTTGCGCTGCGCGGCGAAGAAGTCCGCCCACGAGACCACCTCAGGGTGCTGCTTGAGCAGCGCCCTGCGCTGACGCTCGGTCATGCCACCCCACACGCCGAACTCCACCCGGTTGTCCAGCGCGTCAGCACCGCACTCCGCCATCACGGGGCAGTGCCGGCAGATCACGGCCGCCTTGCGTTGCGCCGCGCCCCGGACGAAGAGCTCATCGGGGTCCGAGGCACGACATCGCGCCTGCGACACCCAGCTAATCCGAGCTTCCGCTGCCGCGCTCTGGACCGTGCCTTGTAGTGAAGTCGTCCCGATCCTCCGCGCAGCGGGCCTAATACCTGACACCAGCGTTCCCCTTCTTTCGGCCGCCAACTTTCGGCGGGCGCCCCGGCGTGGATCCTTAATGCGATCTGCGCCACACTGTGCAGGCTTTTGTTACCTATATCGCACTGTGACTACAAATTAGGTGGTCAGGTGTCGTTTGCGCAACAGTTTGGTACCGCTTTTTTTGGGACGGCCGTGCCGTCACGCCCCGCTGCGTGCCTTTTCGGGCCTGTTGGCGAGCCCTTCGCACCGCCGAAAGCTTGACGGGCATGGTAATTATGCTGGGCAAACACGCCGAAGCCAAGAGCTAGGTTGGCTGATTTGTCGGGTGGATAATGCCCCAGCGCAAGTCAGTACTCTGTATTCATGTCGCAGCGCCCTCCGACCGGAGTGACGGTTGTCAAGCTTGCGTGGTGCTGTCTGTTGGCCGGCGTGGTGGCCGCGGCCCTCATGTTCCCGTTCGCCGGCGGCATCGGCCTGATGTCCAATCGGGCATCCGACGTCGTCGCCAATGGCTCCGCGCAGTTGGTCGAGGGCGAAGTCCCTCAGGTCTCCACCATGGTCGACGCCGCGGGGAACCCGATCGCGTGGTTGTATACGCAGCGCCGGTTCGAAGTGCCGAGCGAGAAGATCGCCGACACGATGAAGCTCGCAATCGTCTCCATCGAGGACAAGCGGTTCGCCGAGCACAACGGGGTGGACTGGCAGGGCACCCTGACCGGGCTCGCCGGCTACGCCTCTGGCGACCTCGACACCCGAGGCGGTTCGACCATCGAGCAGCAGTACGTCAAGAACTACCAGCTACTGGTCACCGCCCAGACCGACGCAGAGCGCCGCGCCGCGGTCGAGACCACCCCGGCTCGCAAGCTGCGTGAGATCCGGATGGCGCTCACGCTCGACAAGACGTTCCCGAAGTCGGAGATCCTGACGCGCTACCTCAACCTGGTGTCGTTCGGAAACGGGTCGTTCGGCATTCAGGACGCCGCCCAGACGTACTTCGGCATCGACGCCTCCGAGTTGAACTGGCAACAGGCCGCCATGCTCGCCGGCATGGTGCAGTCGACCACGGCGCTCGACCCATACACCAACCCCGACGGCGCTTTGCAGCGTCGAAACCTTGTGTTGGACACGATGATCGACAACTTCCCCGACCAGGCTGATGCGCTGCGCGCGGCAAAGGGCGAGCCATTGGGGGTCCTTCCCGTTCCCCAACAACTGCCGCGGGGATGCATCGCGGCAGGCAACCGCGCGTTCTTTTGCGATTACGCGCTGGAGTACCTGGCCCGGGCCGGCGTCAGCAAGGATCAGGTCGCCCGCGGCGGTTACCTGATCAAGACGACCCTCGATCCGCACGTACAGGACTCCGTCAAGCAGGCGATCGACGGCATCGCCAGCCCCGGGATCGACGGTGTCGCCGACGTGATGAGCGTGATCAAGCCCGGCAAGGATTCGCACCGCGTGCTGGCGATGGCCAGCAACCGGACCTACGGGCTCAACCTGGACGCCGGCGAGACGATGCAACCGCAGCCGTTCTCCTTGGTGGGCGACGGCGCCGGATCGATCTTCAAGATCTTCACCACGGCCGCAGCCCTGGAGATGGGCATGGGCATCAACGCCAGTCTCGACGTGCCGGGGCGCTTCGAAGCCAAAGGGATGGGAAGCGGCGGGGCCAAAGGTTGCCCGAAGGACACGTGGTGCGTCCAGAACGATGGCAGCTACCGCGGCGGCATGAACGTCACCGATGCGCTCGCCCAATCGCCGAACACCGCTTTCGCCCGGTTGATTCAGCTGATCGGCGTGCCCAGGGCGGTCGACATGGCCGTCAAGCTGGGTCTGCGCTCCTACGCGCAGCCGGGCACCGCACGCGCGTATGACCCCGACAGCAACGAGAGCCTCGCCGATTTCGTCAAACGGCAGAACCTGGG
>JAVHWG010000437.1:0-3971 GCA_032159965.1 Mycobacterium sp. | reverse complement strand
GAGGGCGCCAAGTACGGGACCAGCGACACGTGCAGGAAGAACACGTTCTCCCGGCCCACGTCGTGGCGGACCTGTCTGGCGGCCTCGAGGAACGGCTGGGATTCGATGTCACCGACTGTGCCGCCGATCTCGGTGATCACCACGTCCGGGCGATTCCCATCTGCGTCCGGTTGCGCCATCGCGAGAATCCGGCTCTTGATCTCGTCGGTGATGTGTGGGATCACCTGGACGGTGTCTCCGAGATACTCGCCGCGGCGCTCTTTCGCGATGACCGACGAATACACTTGACCTGTCGTGACATTCGCGCGTCCGGACAGGTTGCGGTCGAGAAATCGCTCGTAGTGGCCGACGTCGAGATCGGTTTCGGCGCCGTCCTCGGTGACAAAGACCTCGCCGTGCTGAAACGGGTTCATGGTCCCCGGGTCGACGTTGAGATACGGGTCGAGCTTCTGCATCGTCACTTGGAGTCCGCGGGCGGTGAGCAGCTGGCCCAGACTGGACGCGGTCAGCCCCTTACCGAGTGAGGACGCGACGCCACCGCTGACGAAGATATGTTTGGTGGCGGTTTGCGGGTGCTTGCGTAACGCTGGCAAGTGCTACTCCCGTGACGACGGCGCAGGACTTCTCTTTCGTAGGCTTTTGTCGAGAATTCGCCTAGCTCGGGGCCTGCCGACCCACGGAATCTCACCCTAACACCGCGGGCAAGAAGCGCTCGCTGACACGCGGATGTGGGGGCACCTCCCGCTTGGGGGGGACGCTTGCGCGAAGACCGAAGGACGCGATGAGCGCTTGCGGGAAGCGTTACTGCGGGACCGTCAGTGCCTGGGCGCCTTGGCCCGTGCCGTACTGGCCGGTGCGTGCTCCAGCGAGAAGGTCGTGCAGCGCGAGGACTGCCGTGATCCGGCCGGACTCCTTATCGATGTCGTCGACGGTGCTGACCGCGCTGGTCAGCGCGGGGTCGGCGCGCACCACCGCAACCGCGGACGTACCTGAGCCCGAACCGTCGGCACCTGCCACCACAGTGCCGGCTCCGTGTGCGGAGAGCGCAGCGGCGAATCGCGCCACGGTGGGGCCCGCATTGCCCGCTTCCTCGTTCAACCGCCCGCCGGTCACCACGACCGCGGTGTTGGCCGCGCCCACCTTGTCACCGAAAGTGATGAACCCCGTCTGACGCAACGCCGCGAGCACGGTCTCTCGCTGGATGTCGGGAACGGGCGGAGCCGCCGGATTCTTGTTGACCTGCAGCACGATCCCCAGCAGGTCACCTGCTTGCGACCCCTGGTCGACCGAGGTGGTGTTGAGTTGCGTGCCCGGCGGCACGATCGACGAGTTCACCACCGACAACAGCTTTTCGGCGTCGTTCGCGTCCACGAACTGCTGTGTCAGGCCGACGGTCCCGGTCACTGCGCCTCCGGCATCGCCGACCAGTCGCGTCATCGACATGACGACGTCGTCCGAAGCATCGGGGGTGCGGAAGATGACCACCGACTTCCCGCTCAGTGCATCGTGAACGATTCGTTGAGCCATGGCCGCATCGAATTGGCCCGCGGCGTTGAGCTTTTCCGTCAGTCCATTGTTCTGCTGGTCGAGTTGCTCGATATGATTCTGCATCTGCTTCTTGTCGTCACGCAGTCCCGACAGCAGCGTGTTGGATAGCAGGCCGGAGCCCAAGACGACGCCGACGGCCAGCGCCAGAAACACCGCCGCGAGCGAAATAGCGTGTTGGCGCAAGGTGATCACTACATCGTCCTGTCTAGCTGACTAGCGCTTGAACCCAGAGCAGAAACCGGTTCCAGTAGTCCACGACCGAGTCCAGTACCGCGTGATCGCTGCGTGACACCCACAGCGCAACGCTGATGGCGATAAGCATCGCCAGCACGAGCATTGCGATCGCGGCGCCGGAGACCCTGCTGCGGTACAGCGTGGCGACGGCCTTCGCGTCGACCAGCTTCTGTCCAACCTTCAGTCGGGTGAGGAAGGTCGACGGATTGCTGCGAGCACGGGTGCGGTCGAAGAACTCCTCGATCGTCGCCGTGTGTCCCGCCGTGACGATCAGGGCGGCGCCGTGGTGATCGGCCAACAGCAATGCCAGGTCCGTCGCCGATCCGGCTGCGGGGAACGTCATGGCCCCCACACCGAGATCCTGAATCCGCTCCAGGCCGGCGGCGTGGCCGTCCGCGTCGGCAGGCAGCACCACCTGGGCGCCGCAGCGCAGCACATCGGCGGACATCTGATCGGGATCTCCGACAATCAGCTGCGGGCGGTACCCCGCCTTGCGCAACACATCCGCGCCGGCGCCCACGCCGATCAACACCGGCTGGTACTCCTTGATGAACGGCTTGAGGCTCTTCAAATCGTCTGCGGCCGAATCCTCTTCGGCGACGATCACGACATGGCGACGGTTGACGTCCACATCGATGTCCGGGATTCCGATTCCGTCGATCAACAACGGGCTCTCGCTGCGGATGAATTCGATGGTGTTTCCCGCGAACGCCTCCAGATGGGCGACCAGTCCGCTCTTGGCTTCGTGCATCAGTTCCGAGATCTCCTCGTCACTGCGCTCCGTGCCGACAATCAGCCGCCGGTCCCCCAGGTACACCGAGCTGTTGTGCACGCGCACACGGGTGCCGTCTTTGACTTTCTTGAATACTTCCGAGCCGGTGTCGTCGATCAGCGTCACGCCGTTGGCGACCAGCACCTCGGGTCCTTGGTTCGGGTAGCGCCCCGAAATGGACGGGGAGGCGTTGATGACCGCGGACACGCCCGCCTCGACCAACGCATCGGCGGTGACACGGTCCAGATCGCGCGCATCGATGACGACGATGTCCCCCGGTCCGACCCGTCGGAGCAGGCGGTCGATGTCGCGATCCACTATCGCGGTCCCGACGATTCCGGGCCGTGAGGAGGTGTTTCGGGACAGCAGCGCCGACATCTTCATAGCGGGGATTCTGGTCAGGAATCGCGGAGAGTGCGGGGAGGCGCGCCGTAACATGCGCCTCAGAAGTTAACTTCAGTCACACGCGACTCCCGACGCTACACGTCCGCCAACCGGTCACGTGATGCGGTCTCCAACAGCTCGCGGGCGTGCGCACGGGCGGTGTCGGAGTCGCCGAGACCCGCCAGCATTCGTGCCAGCTCGCCGACGCGTCCGTCGCCGTCGACCCGGCGGACCACGCTCGTTCCCTGGCGACCACTGCCGTCGACGACAAGGTGGACGTCAGCGTAGGCCGCCACCTGCGGCAGATGGGTCACCACGATCACCTGATGAGTGCGGGCCAGCCGCGCCAGCCTCTTCCCGATCTGTACTGCCGCCCGACCGCCGACGCCGGCATCCACCTCGTCGAACACCATCGTGGTGCCGTGATCGGAGGCGGCCAGCACGACTTCGAGCGCGAGCATCAACCGCGACAGCTCTCCACCTGACGCACTCTTGTTCACCGGAAGCACCCCGATGCCCTTGTGCGCGGCGAATCCGAATTCGACGACGTCGGTGCCCGAGGATCCGGCGTGCGCGGTCACCCCGGTGGCCACGACCAGAGGGGCAGAGTCGTCCGGCCGGGCGAGCATCGGCTGCACCACGATCGCGAACTCCGCGTCGGACATGGCGAGTCCCCCAAGCTCCGCGGTGACCGCTTTGGACAGGCCCCTCGCGGCTTTCGTCCGCGCCTTGGTGAGATCGTCGGCCGCTGCGGCGACCTTCGCCGCCAATTCTTCGGCGGTGCGTGCAAGCGCTGCCAGCGCGTCTTCGGA
This sequence comes from Mycobacterium sp., assembly GCA_032159965.1. GTDB lineage: Bacteria > Actinomycetota > Actinomycetes > Mycobacteriales > Mycobacteriaceae > Mycobacterium. The sequence continues at coordinate 221 of JAVHWG010000437.1, read as the reverse complement.
CACATCGACCTGCGTCAGCCTCTCGCGGGCATGGTCCGCCCACGCCAGCACGCCGTCGACGTCGGCAGCGTACTTGCGCGTCAACGTTCGCAGTTGCGCCTGCCGGGCCAGTTTGGTCTCCAATGCACTTGCGTCGCTCGGCAAGTCGAGAAGGAACGAACTGAGTTCACTACCAACATCAGTCAGCACATTCAGCGCCTCGGACAGTTGTTGGCCCAGCG
>JAVHWG010000435.1:0-5809 GCA_032159965.1 Mycobacterium sp. | reverse complement strand
AACTCCCATTCCGGTTCTGACGACGTGTCCGAATACCACACGAAAACCGCGCCTGCGCGTTCGACGGTGGGCCACGCCTGCAGCTTCGCGGTCCGGTTGACAGTCTTGGCGTAGGGAATTTCGACATTCGCCCCGTCGCCGTTGAACCGCCAGCCGTGGAACGGGCAGACGATGCAGTCGTCGTCGACGGCGCCCCCCACGGCGATGTCGGCACCGAGATGGGGACAGTAGGCGTCGAGCACATGGGGCGTGCCGGAACGGCCGCGATAGCAGATCAATTGCCTGCCGAAATAGTGCAGGCCGATAACACTTCCGGCCTCAACCTCATGGCTGTAGGCGACCTGAAACCAGCCTTTGGGGTAGGCGGCGAAGGGAAATCGTTTATCGACGTCGATCACGGCGGTCACTGCCTGTCGTGCGGCTAAAAGTGCTATTACTATAAACATAGCAAGAAAGGCAGGGTCGCCGTGGACCAGCCCCAATCGTCTGATTGGCGTCGATATCCGTTCGATCTCGTCCCGGGGGGCGACTCGCGCTTCACGTTTCCCGAGGTCGAGGGTGAGCACACCGACTGCGAATCGGACACCTGGTTCATCGCCGGAGAGCTCGCCGCCGAGGACACGGCCCGAAAGTTCGCCTTCCTGACGATCTTCAACAAGAACCGCATCGGCGGCAAGATCGTCGCCGACTTCTACACACTGGCGGTCTTCGACCTCGACAACGGGACATACGGGACCTTCACCGAGTACGACGTGCCGCCAGCCAACATGCAACCGGGCGCGGTGAACAAGCTGTCGACCACGCCTGGATACCTGGACGTCGCGTACGAGACCGAGGCGGGACGCGCGTCGTGGCGGGCGTGTCGCGACGAGCAGCAGCAGCTGATCCCCTACACGTACGACGTCGTCCTCGTCGGCACGGATCAGGCCGGCACGGCCATGGAACTTCGACTGCATGTGACGCCCACCCGCGCCCCGGTAGCGCTCGGGGCATCGGACTACGACGGGAAGTTCACCTGCTACGGCCAGGAGGACACCTACTCGTACTTTCAGACCCGCATGCGGATGTCCGGCACGCTGCGATGGGGCGAGGTCGACGAGACGGTCGCCGGTGACGCCGGACACGTCGACCGGCAGTGGTTCCCGAAGTACGCGGGGGCAGGCGGTCCTGGCGGTGATCCCCGGTCGTGCTCGCACGAGTGGCGCACGATCAACCTCGACAACGGTGTCGATCTGAGCATCTGGCGACAATTCGACCGCCCCAATCACAATGCACTGCAACCTTTTTCTGGAGCGACCACCAGCTATGCCGACGGGGGCGCCGCCCCCGAGTGCGCCGAGGACGTCGAGGTCGGCATCACCGGTTACGTCCGGTGGCCCGAGGCGATCCAGACGCTCGTCCCGCCGCCGAGCGCGGCGCGGTGGATGCCGGATCGGCATCGCCTGACCTCGCGGCAGCTCGACCTCGACCTGACCGGTGAGCCACTGGTACCGGCGCCCGCGCACGGCTTACCGATCGACTACATGGAGGGTCCGTACTACTACCGCGGAACGATGCGCGGTGAGCCGGTCAGCGGGTTCGCCTTCTATGAACGGACTCTCGCGATGCATCGGGATTGGGAGCTGGTCGAGGTGCTCGCGGCGGAGGATCCGTCGACGGCCGAGGCAGTGCGCAAGATGCTTGATGACGGCCGCCGCGAGGAGGCGGTCGATTACCTGGGTAAGGCGAACCTGCCCAGTGAGACAGCCAGGCAGGTCGTCGACGATCTGGTCACAGTGCTGAAGGCGTAGCTCGTCACATCAGCCACATCCGTCTCTGCGAAAGTTGTTGTTGCTATTGCCCGCATCTAAGCGACAACCGTCGATTGCGAGCGCCGCCAGGGCCCGTTCCGCAGGCTTGTCGCTAAGAGGTGGGCACAACAACGCATGGTCCCGTGGAGCGGGTGGGATCAGGGGGCCGCAAACGCCGGCGCGCCGTCAGATGGACGCGGTCCACGCCTGGTGCCGGTGCTGCAGGCCGGGTTCGTTGCGCCCGAAGACCAGGTGCTGGCGCGCACCGGTTTCCAGGTTGGCCTGCAAACCCGCGACAAGGCGGTAGTCCTCGTCGCGAACAGTGGAGTGTGCGTACTCGAAGACCGCCTGTGCGCCTGCGGCCATGGACTCCTCGGACACGTCCAGCGGCGTGGAGTTCTGGTGCACGGTGATCGAACGGCCCGGCACGTCGCTCGGGTAGACCCGGAACAGCTCGCCGTTGGCGATCGTCGCCGACAGCACGATGTTGGGAAACAGCGCGTAGATGACGACCATGTTCTGCAGCGGGTCCCACTGTTCCTCGGGCACACCGTCGAGATCGCAGATGCCGTTGAGCGGGAACACCAGCCGGTGGTGCGGTCCGAACGCGTCGAACACCGTGCAGTTGCTGCGGGCGATGGTCGCGAAGGTGTTCTTGTGCACGGTCGCGAAGTGGTAGTTCTCGGCGAACGTGTCGATCGCCAACTTCCAGTTGATTGGTGCGTCCAGCACTTTCTCGCCCAGCGGCGCCCAGTGCCCGATACCCCAGCCCGCCAGCTCGTCGGCCAGCGGGCCCAGGTGCGCCTCGACGTCCAGGGTCGCATTCGCATCCAGTGACAGCCACAGAAATCCTGCACACTCGGCTGCCGGCAACTCGCTGAGTTTGGTTGATTGCGTGCGTGTTTGCGGAAACCCTTCTTTGCCGGGGACGCCGACGAGGTTTCCCTCCAGGTCGTAGGTCCACGCGTGGTACGGGCACGACAGCCGGCGCGCCGTGCCGCAGCCCGCCGCGACCTGGGACTGCCGGTGCAGGCAGATGTTGTCGAACGCCCTCACCGACCCGTCAGCGGCGCGCGTCATCAGAATCGAGCGGCCCATCACCGTCTTCGTGCAGTAGGTTCCCGGCTTGGGCAGCTCTGACGCGTAGCCGACCAACTGGGGACTGCGCGCCACCATTTCCGTGTCGCGGGCCAAACGTTCGGCGGAGGTGTAGTCGGACGCCGCGACGGTGTACTCCGACGGCATCAGATCCGTCGTCTTGTCCCGCGCCAGCTTCACTGCGCGACGGGTCAGATCAATCAGCAGGTCGCGATCCATGGCGGATCCTCCATAACGATGGTCCTACAGGCTGCTATATCGCTATCTTTATGAGGATACCGCCCGGCGTGACGAACCCGTGCGATGGGCACCGAATCCTCGCACCAGGTGCGCGCGCACGAACTCCGAGACAACCTCCGCGTCGTCCATGTCCAACGTCAACGACGGCGTGCTGAACAGCGAGAACAACATGCGCGCGAACCACTCGCCCGCGGCGGCCACGTCGAGGTCCTTACGCACTTCGCCGGTCAGTTTCGCGGCCGCGATATAGGGCGCCAAGAACTCGACGCACTCGCGCAACAGCACGCCGGCATTCTTCGTCAACAACAGCCCGACTTCGTCCTCGTCGAAGTACTTCTCGGGCTCGACGATGCGCCGGGCGCGGGTCACGAAGACCGCTGCGCGGCACAACTTGTCCTCGAGCGAATCCCCTTGGGCGATCGCGGTGGCCATCTCGCGGTAGAAACGCTGCGAGGTGTACTCAGCACACGCCTCCACCAACGCCGACTTGTCGCGGAAGTAGTCGTACACCGTGCTCCGCGACACCCGTGCCGAGCGGGCGACGTCGACCATGGTGGTCTTTGCCAGCCCTTCTCTGCGGAAACAGGCAAAAGCGGACACCACGATGAGTTCACGGGTGTCTGTCGCGGTGGTCTGCGTGGTCACGGCGCTCGTCAGTCGTCCGGCGCGAGGATGAGTGCGCTGGTCGGCACGCCGGTTCCCGACGTAACCAGCACGTGTTCAACGTTTTCCACCTGATTGTAGGAAGTTCCGCGGACTTGGCGCACGCCCTCGGTGATGCCGTTCATGCCGTGGATGTACGCCTCGCCGAGCAACCCGCCCTGGGTATTGATGGGCAGAATGCCACCCAGCGAAAGGTTCTCGATCGTCGCGAAGTCCTTCGCCTCGCCTCGACCGCAGAATCCCAGCTCCTCGAGCTGCGCGAACACGAACGGCGTGAAGTGGTCGTAGAGGAATGCGGTCTGGATATCGCTGGGCCCCAGACCCGAATCGCGCCAGAGCTTTTCGGCGACCACCCCCATCTCCGGCAAGCCGGTGATGTCGTCGCGGTAGTAGCTGGTCATCATCTCACCCTCGTAGGCCGCACCCTGCACAGCCGCGGTGAGCACCGCGGGCGGTTTGGCTAGGTCGCGTGCGCGCTCGACGGTGGTGACGACCAGCGCGACGCCGCCGTCGCTTTCCTGACAGCAATCAAGAAGCCGCAGAACGGGTTCGATGACCCACCGCGAGTTCTGGTGATCCTCGATGGTGATGGGGCGCTCGTAGAACCACGCATCGGGATTGCGGGCGGCGTGTGCCCGGTCGACGACTGAGATCCTTCCGAAGTCCTCGTTGGTGACCCCGTACGTGGACATGTAGCGCTGGGCGTGCAGCGCGACCCAGGAGGCAGGCGTCATCAACCCGAACGGCGCGTAGTTCGCCATGAACAACGGCGTCGTACCCGCCTCCCGATTCGAGCCGCCGAACCGGAACCCGGACCGCTCGTTGAACGCTCGGTAGCACACGACGGCGTTAGCGACGCCTGTAGCGACCGCCATCGCCGCTTGTACCACCGTCCCCGCTGCGGCACCGCCGCCGTGTGGCACGCGGCTGAAGAACGTCAGATCGCCGATGCCGACGCTGCGGGCAATGTCGATCTCGTCACTCGAATCCATGGTGAACGTGACCATGCCGTCGACCTCGCCAGGACGCAGCCCGGCGTCGTCGATCGCGGCTTTGACTGCCTCGCAGGCGAGTTGGAGCTCACTACGACCGGATTCCTTTGAGAACTCGGTCTGGCCGATACCGGCGATCGCAGCCTTGTTGCTCAGCGAACTCATCAACGGCTCTCGAGCAGGCTCAGCGTCGCCGATCCGGATACGTGGTCCCCGAGACTGTTGGCACCCGCGAAAGCGACCTCGACGAATCCCTCGCCGTCGGCGCCTTCGGACTTGCCGGTCACGGTGCCGGTGAACCGCAGCGGGTCGTTCGGAAAGGCGGGCACGCCCAACCGGATCGACAGCTTCTTCAGCATGGCCTCCGGGCCCGCCCAGTCGGTGAGAAACCGTGTGCACAACCCGTTCGTGGTGAGGATGTTCATGAACATGTTCGGCGATCCCTGCTTCTTGGCGAAGTCGGGGTCGTGGTGGACCGGCATGAAGTCACGCGAGGCGATCGCCCCTGCGACGATCACCGTTGCGGTGACGGGGATCTCGAGCGGTGTGATCTCATCGCCGACGTTCACCTCGCGCCAGGCCAGGGTGTCAGTGCGAGACGTGGTTCGGGTCATGGCGTTACCTTTCTAAATACGCGGCACCGAGGCGCGCCAGCTGCGCCGACGCCGGTCCCAGAGTCAGCTCGTTGTGTTTGGCCCACAGGAAGTACCGGAAAAGGGGATAGGTGGTGTCGATGCCGATGCCGCCGTGAACCTGCTGGGCCGTGGCCGCGACGCGGGCACCGGCCTCGGCTGCCCAGAACTTCGCGATACCCGCCTCGCGTGTTGCCGGCCGGTCCTCGCCGAGAAGCCAGGCCGCCTGCCACATGGTCCACCGGATCGCTTCGACGTCGATGAATGCGTCGGCCATCCGCTGCTGTACGGCCTGGAAGCTGCCGATCGGCCGGCCGAACTGCTCGCGCTCGGTGGTGTACGCGGCGGCGATGCGCAATGCCCGCTCAGCGACCCCGAGCTGAATCGCACACAA
>JAVHWG010000420.1:0-9097 GCA_032159965.1 Mycobacterium sp. | reverse complement strand
CCCGCGGCAGGTCCGGCAAGGGATCGGGCGGTGCCGGCGCAGGTGGCAGGGCAGCCAGCGCCCCGGCGACGGCGAAAGCCGAGTCCGGCCCGGGATTGGAGTAATCGACGATCTGGCGCATCGCGATGTTGCCTGGCAGCGCGTCCGGCAGAGGCTCTACTGCGATGGGAAGCACCGGTTTACCAAGCGCGAGGGCCCAATCCAGCTCGCTTCGGCACGCGAGTGAATTGACCGAGCGGTGCGAAATTATGGCCAGGAAAGCGTCGCAGTCCGCGATGGACCTCATGATCTCGTCCCACCACGATTGACCGCCGCGAAGCGCTGAATCCATCCACGTCTCGTATCCGAGCGCGCGCAGGTGACGGGCGAGTTCTTCGACCTCGAACGTGCTCTCGCGTGCATAGGAGACGAACAGTTTTCGCATGCACACCCCGGTTGATCGTCGTTGTCATCACTAGCATGCACCGCCGCACCGAGATTGGCGGGTTTAATCGTCGCGCCGATATCAGGGGAGATAGAACCCGCGTAGTCGGTAGAAGCGACTTCGGCCCAGCAGGGCGTTTGCCGCCTCCAAACCTGACATCACCGCCGACTCGATGCAGCCGGCATTGATGCCCGAGTCCGTCCAATCACCGGCCAAAACCAGGTTGTCGTAGCCGCTTTCGTCCGGTCGCAATCGGTACTTGTCCGTTCCGGGAAGAGATTGGACGTAGCGGTCCGAAGGATCGATGTTCACGCTGACGTGCTGAGTATTTAGAGCGCGAATGCCCTGGTGCGCGCCGGCACCTTTGAGCAAGCGCCAATCGAATCCGTTGTCGCCGAACGCGTTCGGAAAATAGATTGCGAGGTTGCGATCGATGTAATTCGCCGCCGCCAACCTGACCCGATGATCGTACGTGCGGGCGTAAGTCGAACGCTTCTCTATGCTTGGCCACGGCGCGTCGAGGCTGCCGCAGAAGTACGCGACAGTGCCGGGCCGGTCGGTCTCGGGCCAGTCTTCGGCCCACAACGTTTGAGGCATCGAGGCCCACGTCTCGAACGGCCGTTTGTATGCGCTGATCGTGACTGCGGGCTGAGCCCAGCCGAGGCTCGGCTCGTCGGGATCCAGCCAGATCTGAAAGGCCTGGGTGGCAACTGTTCGGACGCATCTGGTCATGTCCTGCCACTCGGCTCGATCCGCTATCAGTTCCGCAGCGACAACGCTCAACATGCCCAGCGACACGGCGAGAACCACATGGTCGAAGTCGATGCCACGCCGCATCAGTCGTGTCTCGCCGACATCGTCGGACGCCCAGTAGGTTTCGAGTGACTCACAGTCGCGTAAGTCACGCTGGCCGCAGACGTCGAGTTGTTCCGTCAGCGGTGCGGCGGGAAATACAGGCAACCCACGGACAGTGATCAACGGCTCGTAGCGACGGACGCCGCCGGCCACGCGCGCCTGCCGCGTCATGGTGATTTCATCGATGCCCCGTTTATCGTCGTCGACATGCAGCGCGTCGACGCGGCTGAAGAACTCGAATTCGACGCCCCGGCGGCGCAATGCCTGATAAAGGGGCGCCATGACGATGTCACCCATGCCGGCCGTCATCTTCCAGAAAATGGCACCCTTGTACTCGAACAGCACGAGGCCGATCAGGAAGAGCATCAACCCGGCGCCGAACGCGGGCCGGTCGGGGTCTGCGTCCTCGTAGCCGAATACCAAGTCGTACAGTCCGCGGACCAGAGGAAAACTCGGGACGTCGGGATGCCCGCCGTGGCGGACGATCCAATGCCCGAAGTCCTCGTCGTTGATGGCTCGCATGCCCCGTGGGTCAGTCACGATGTTGTCGGCGAGGATTCCGCGGATAGCCGCTGTGACAAAGGAGATCAGCAACCACGATCTCCGCTGTGCCGGATCACGCTCGTATTCCAGGTCGTTCCGCACGGCCTCTAGTGCCGCGTCCAGGGCTTCTGTCGGTTTGCGTTGAGTCGCTTCGGGTTCGGAGAAAGCGAAAAGCGCGGCGAGCAATGCCCGCTGCACTACTTCGATGGTTCTCGACGGTTGCGCGGGGGGTGGTTCGGCGGATGCTGTCATCGTCAGCCCGGTAGATCTCGCGTCTTGCTGGGAATCCGCGAAGTCGACGACGAGTTGTACCGCCCGCTCCAGGAATGCGACGACGCTCATTGCGCGCCCAGTGCTGCTCGGATCACCGGGCAACATGTCATTGCGGGCAAAGGTGCCGAGCCAAGTGAGCCAGCTGGTACCCCACTCTTCCGCCAACCCGAGCTTGTCGGCCGGAATGATGGCCTGATCCCATCGGTGGATGGGGGCCGCGGGGTCCGTGATCGCGCGGTCCAACTCTGCGTAGCACTCGCGCAGCAGCGCGAACGCGTTTTCGTAGCACCCGAGCCAGATGTGCAGACCGTGCTCCTCGATGCGACCGTTCTCCCCCCGGCTCGATGCCCCCTTGCCGCCGAGTCGCCAGCCACGTTGATAGACGGTGATGGCTTCGAATCGGTCGCGCCAGCCGGGTTCGCTGAGCCGCCAAGCGGCGGTCAGCCCCGCCATTCCGCCGCCCAGAATCGCGACTTTGCCTCCGGTCGGCTTCACGTGGGCATAGGCATGCAACGGTTGGCAGCGAGCACGGTGCGCGGCGGCTTAGAGCTCGATGTGAACGGCCACTGTCTCACCGGCAGGGTTCCCCTGGATAGGGCGGACGGCGACCTGACCGGTGTACAGGCCGCCCGGCAGCCCGATGGTGTCGACGCGGAAATGGAATGTCGTGGCCGTCGGGGGCAGTGTGCCTGGCGGGTAAGTCGTTTCGTCGGTGTCCTTCGGTGAAACGAAAACGACTGTGTCGTCTGGCAGGAAATCGATTGTCCCCACCCGTGCCAGTTTCGTCTGCCACGACAACGCCCGGGCGGTCGTCGAATCGGGTCCCGGGGACACCGGAAATGGATCCGACTTCACGAAGCGCGGCGCGCTGGGTGCCGACGGTCCCGCGAGCGCGTTCTCCGCCATCTCGACGACGCCGAGCGCCGCGATGTCCATCAGCTGGATCGCGGTTTTCGTCCACGCATCGGCGGTGTACGTGCCGTTGGAGATCGCCGGGGCCGCCTGCTTGGCGACTTCCCCGGACTGCGCGACCATCCGCCTGACGGTGGTGGCGAAGAGACCGACATACGTGCTTGCGTTCATATGTGCTTCCCCTTCTTAGGCATCGCCTTCTTCGGTGCCGCCTTTTTCGGCGGGACCTCTTTCAGGAGCGCTTTCTTTCCCGATGCCTTTTTCGCTTTCTTTGCCAGCACTTTCTGGTTCTTCTGTGCCTGGGTTGCCGGCGCTCCCTGCGGCGCCGGGATGGCTTGCGTCACGGCGGTGTGCAACTCCGCGTGTGTCCGCGCGAGAGTCATGCCCGCCTCACTGCCGGCAGCTGTCACCTCGGTGGGCATGAGATCTCCGTCCAACCAGCGCTGAACGAGATCGGCTGCCTTGGTGGACCTGTCGTCGATCGCCTGAGTGGTCGCCTTCACCAGTTTGTCGACGAACTCCTGCCGCTCGTGTGCGCCGAGTTTCGGTACCGGTGGCGCCTTCGGCGCTGGGGTGGGTGTCACCATCTTCGCCGGCGGCGTCGCTTTGAACGGCACGGCCTTGCCCGGTGGCTTGCGGGCGCAGCCAAGAACAAGGCTCTCGCCGGCGGTCGACCACCCCATCGCATAGGCGTACATCGCGAGGGCGGCCACGCCGAGACCCTGAATACGCGCGACCTTTCTGGTTTTGACGCGCACGCCAGATGGCTTCTGCCCCTTTGTGATTGGTGTCGCCCAGATGTAACCGCTGTCGGCGTAGACGAAGTCGTCGTGATCAGCGCCTGACAAACCTGACAGGTCTGGGTCGAGGTCGTAATTGACCACCACGCCGTCGCCTACGTGGTCGTTTCGGAAGATGAGCGGGGTCCTGAGCGTGACATCCATGTCTGCAGTCTTGGCCTGGACCACCTCGCAGAGGCGCGTCCAACCCGCGGGGTTCGGTGGACTCATCACCACCTTCACGGACTTCCAGTATGGGCAACAGCCCGGCCAGTTCCTGGGATCGATGACCGCTGCGACCGCGGATATGTCGAGGTCCGGATCCTCATACGGGGTGTCCAGCTGTGTGCAGAACTCCTCATTAAAAGCCCGGATCTTCCCTCTGGCAGGCGGGTGTAGCCGGGCCTCCGCTTCTGTCACCAAACCCTGATCGAATGCCTCCGACATGAACGACCGCCACCCAGCGTGAGACGGTCGTTCCCGTCTGATCAAGTCGACGAAATCCGGGCCGGCTCCATCTTCCTGGTGGCCAACCTCGAGCACTTTGGCGAGGTTGAAGAGCTCTGGATCGTCGGTCAGGGAAGGTTGCTCGCCTGCGACGACGTAATGGAGCTCGGTGAGCACCGTTGCGGCGTAGCGGGCTTTGGCCTGCTGTGGGATCGCCCAGTCCTCAGGGTTGCGCGATTCACCCAGACTTCGGACTGCATCGTCGTAATCGGGCAACGGCGAGGATTCTCGTCCGGAGACAGTTCGCATGAATCTCTCCACCTGTGCGAACCAGCCCTGCTGGTAGCCCGCGGTGCCAGGGAGCAGGCGGTGGATTGTCGCCTCCACCCGAGGGTCGTCCGCGTGGTCACCGGCGATTTGGTCGATGCGGCCGAACAGCGCCAAAATGTCGGTGGGTTCGGGCATGGCGTCGTCCCCTTCGCACTTATAATCTGCGCACATCATAACGAGCAGGCGTTGCAGTCGTGGAGAAATGCGGGAGGAACGTTGGCGGGTCCTGGGGTAGCCGACGATGGAAGCATCGCCGACCTCCCGTGGGCGTCGGTGTTCGATCCAGACCACAATTTGCGGGCCCTGAATGCCGTTCAGGCGCGCGGATTTCGCGCCGCGACCGACGTCATTGAACGACTCGTGAACCTTGCCGAGCGTGACGGCGACACGACGGCGGTCCCATCGCCGTCGGACGCGGAGCAAGGCGGCGGGCCGGCGTCCGTCGAGCAGGCGGTGACGGCGTGGCAAACCATGTTCACTCAGCTGATCGAATCGCTGCGAGGAGCGGGTCCGGTCTCCGACGGGCCGGCGAAATTCGACTTGCGGCAGCAGGACTCGCGCGGGTCAGTCTACGTCGAAGCTTGTGCCAACGGGGTCGGGTCGACCGAGGTGTGGTTGCACAACGGGGGCCCGGGTGACCTCGGCGAGATCTCGCTCCGGTGCAGCGACTTGCTGGCGCATGACGGAGAAGTCCTGAAGTCCGTTGCGGTGTGCGCAGATCCGCCGATTGTGTCGATGCCGGACCGGTGCAGCCGAGGCGTGACGATCAAGATCGACGTGCCGGCCGATACCATGCCGGGCCGGTACCGCGGCACACTGCTGGCGGGTGGCCACCCCGATGTCTGGATGCCTGTCGAGCTGCGTGTGCTACCGGTCGGCTCGTGACCACCACACGCGATGACACAGAGCTCATTTCGGCCGTTGAAGACCGTTTGCGTGAAGTCGGGAGAGTCGTACGCAACTCGATGCTCGATGCGATTCCCGACGGTGAACCGGTCCAGTGGCTCTACGGGCCGATGCGCGAGTACCCGTCACGACCCGGTAAGGCGTTGAGGCCGGCGCTGTGTCTGTCGGCGGGGCGTGCGTTCGGCGCAAAAGGCAATGACCTCTTGGGTATCGCCGTCGCAATCGAGTTGCTGCACAACGCATTCCTCGTTCACGATGATGTGGCCGACGGGAGTGAGATGCGCCGCGGCCGTCCCACCCTTGCCGCCTCCTACGGAATGGCGGCGGCGCTCAACGCTGGTGACGGCATCGCGATCGTCGCGGGCCAGGTCCTCCGCAGGGCGACGCGACAACTCGACCGCGATCTGGCCGATCTGGTGTGGGGCGAGTTCGACACCATGGCACTGCGGACGCTCGAAGGGCAGGCCACCGAAGTCGGTTGGCAGACCGATCATGTCGAGGATGTAGAGCCCGAGGACTACCTCAACCTGATCATGCACAAGACGTGCTGGTACACCACCATTCACCCGCTCCGGGTCGGGGCGATCGTCGGCTCACGCGGCACAGTGGAGCTGACCCCGCTGGTGCGTTTCGGATTTCACTTCGGTGCCGCCTTCCAGATCCGCGACGATCTCCTCAACCTCGTCGGTGAGGAAAAGGTGTACGGCAAGGAGATTCTGGGCGACCTCTACGAGGGCAAGCGAACACTGCCGCTCGTGCACCTCATGTCGACCGCGAAAGCTGCCGACCGCGAGCTGGTTGGCGACTACCTCAGGAGAACGCGGACCGAGCGCTCGCCTGAATTAGTCCACACCGTCAGAAAGCTGATGGACCACTACGAAAGCATTTCGTTCACAAAGGAATTCGCCGAAGGAATTCTGCTGGTCGCCGAGGAATACTTCGAGCACGCGTTCGCCGACGCGCGTCCAGGCCCAGACCTCGACTTCCTGCGGTCGCTCGTCCCCTACGTCTGGGCCCGCTGGCGCTGAGGCTTACAGCCTGCCCGCCACGAAGTCGGCCGCCTGATTCGGCATGCCCGCCTGGATGTACGCGTTCGCGAGGTGCTGCGGCCAATTGTTTTTCCATGTATCCGGATCGGCCGGATTGCAGACGGGGTCAGCGCCGTGACACAGCTCGATGGTCCGTTCGGTGTAGACGGGGCTGAAGGCGGTAATCGGCCCGGCCCATTGCGATCCGTTGCCGAACAGTGCGACGGCGGCGATGTGCTGCTCCATGGCGGCCGGCAGCGGATTCTTGAAGCCGAACGCCGCGATCGGTGCGGCTAGCACGACGTCGGTGACTGCGGCGCCGAGCGAATATCCGCCGAGCACAAGCCGGGTATCCGGGCAGTTGCCGGCCATGTACTGGATATGGCCGCTCATGTCGTTGGCGCCGATGTCGACTTGGGTGTCGGCTGGGTAACTGACCGCGTACAGGCCGACGTTCTTACCCGTCTTGGATCGCAGCGCGTTGACGAACGCGTTTCCGAGTACCCCCGGTCCGGGCGACTCCAAGCGGCCGCGGGCGAAGACGACTTCGACGGGCGGGCAGCCCGCTGCTGCGGCGGACGGCGTCGACCACGCCGAGATCCCCGACGGCATCACCGCGGGCACGAAGGTCAGTGCCACAGCCGCGGTCATCGCCAGGAGAGTGCGGCCGACCCTTTGACGGAACAGTAAATCGCTCACAGTTCGATGGTAGCGACCTGCAAGGTCGCGGGCTTGCGCCTTGCGGACGCCACTACAGCAAGCCGGCCGCGAACCCCGCCGCCTGGTTGGTCGGCCCGCCCACATATGCACGGTGCGCGGCGACGCTCTGTCCGTCCGACTGGCAAACCGGGTCGCCGCCGTTGCACAGGTCGATCGACCGTCCACCCCAGACCGGACTGGTCGTGAGCGGCAGCCCCAACTTCGCCGACGGGTTGCCGAACACCGCCACCGCCGCGACGTGGTCGGGGGCGTCGGCCGGCAGCGGATTGTTGAATCCGAGTACGGGCAGGGGCACTGCGGAGATCACGTCGATCACCGCCGCGCCCTGCGAGTAACCACCGAGAACGAGCCTGGTGTCGGGGCACGCCCCGATGATGTATTGGATGTGTGCGCTCGCGTCGTTTGCGCCGTTGGCGGCAGCAAGGAAGTCGTAGTCGGCGGGATAGACCACCGCGTAGGCGCCTACCGAGCGACCGCCCACCTTGCCGCGCAAGGAGTCGACGAACGCCGCGCCGACGTTCCCCAGCCCGGGGGCGTCATTGGTGCCGCGCGCGAACACCACCTCGATGTTCGGGCAGTCGGCCTTCGCAACGGGGGCGAGCCCGGGAACCAGAACCACTGCGGAGGCCATCGCGGTTACTACAGCGGCCACGCCCATCCAGCGGCGAACAAGATCAGAAGTCACGGTGAATGATAACCCCGAACATGATCAAACCAAGTTAGCGACAAACCCTGCGGCCTGCGGAATGAATTCCGAGGTCTCGTAGCCGCTGTGCGCGAACGGGTTGCGACCGCGCGAACAGATCGGATCGCCGTCCTTGCAGAAGTCGATGGCGCGCCCGCCGTAGGGCGCCGGTGCGGCGGTCATCGGGATGCTGAATTTGGTCGACGGATTGCCGAACACGGCGATTGCGGCGATGGACCCAGCCAGGTCGGAGGACAGCGGAGCCGCGGATCCGATGTCGCCCACCTTGTTTCCGAGCGGCGGGATGCCGACGAGCATGTCCATCACTGCCGCGCCCTGCGAGTACCCGCCGAGAACGATTCGCGTGGACGGGCACTGCGCAGACATGTTCCGGACGTGGTTCTCGGCCGCTACTGCACCAGAAGCCGCATTGAGGAAGTCGTAGTCGGCGGGATAGTCCACCGCGTAGCCGGTCACCGTACGACCGGGAAGCAGGCCCTGCAGCGCATCGATGAAGGCCTGGCCCACCCGCCCGACGCCGGCGGGTTCGCCGGTACCGCGCGCGAAGACCACGTCGACGCCCGGACACTCGGCGGCCGATGCCGACGGAACCGCGCCGGAGATGAGTATCGCCGCGGTCGAAACGAGGGCTGCGGCGATGGCCGCCGCGCCTGCCGAGATCCTGGAAAACGTCACGCGCGTCATCTTCACACAGACTGCTCAGCGACTGCCAAACGTTTGCTCGGTGCGCGGGTAGTGCAAGGGGGTCTCCGGCCAGGTGGCTTCTGACACTTTGTCGGTGCGGTCGCCGTGCCGAGCCAGCGCAAGGCCCAGCAACACGACCATCCCGCCGATCCCCTGGGCGGGGGTGATGGCCTCGCCGAGCAACAGCCACGCCCACAGCACCGCGGCCATGACCTCCGTCAGTCCGACGAGCGACGCGAACCGCGGGCGCAGCCTGGCGATACCCATGATGCCGAACGTGTAGGCGACTGCGGTGGGGACAACAGCCATCGCGATCACAATTACCAGCCACGACGTCGTCGTCCCTGCGATGACGGTGTCGCGGGTCGTGAACGCCAGCGGCATGATTCCTGACAGCCCGAGTAGGGCGATCGCGACGGCGCCGACCACGAGGCCACCCGCCGCCAGCGTGATCGAGTGCAGACCGCTTCCGTCGGCAGTCGCCTCGTCG
>JAVHWG010000401.1:0-12456 GCA_032159965.1 Mycobacterium sp. | reverse complement strand
GACCCGGATCGAAGGCGTTGTAGGACACCGGACTCTCGGGCATCGAATACACCTGCGCGTGCGCCCGGTTGACGGCACGCCGGAACGCGGCCTTCTGAACGTCGGTGCCCTGGATCGCCACGGCGAGATAGGTGAACGTGGTGCGCGCGCGCTTGACCGGATGCTTGTCGATGCGCCCGCTCTCCACGCGGCTTTCCGAGACGCCGTATCCGACCCCGGGCCGGCCCAGCTCCATGATCACGTTCGCCGGGCCCGCCAGCAGGCCGACGCCCATCAGCCCGTCCTCGACGCTCGCGCGACGCCGTCGTCTCGGAACCCGCGGTGGCGCGCTGACCCGTCGACCGGTGACCGCCATGGACACCCCTTCGCTCAATCTGCTAACACGCGTTTCCTAATATCCCAGCACCCGCGAAGGGTGTCAATATTGACTGTGTGGCCCACACCAGCGCGCGCCCCTACCGGGGCATCGAGGCGGCCGACCGTCGCGCGGACCGGCGGGCCAGACTGCTGAACGCCGGCCTGAGCATCCTCGGTGCCGAAGCTCGTCCAGACGCGCTGACGGTGCGGGGCGTGTGCCAGGTCGCCGCCGTCTCCGCCCGGTACTTCTACGAGAGCTTCGCTGATCGCGACGTGTTCGTCGGTGCGGTGTACGACTGGGTGATCGCCGGCCTGACGGCCACGACCCAGGGTGCGGTGTCGTCGGCGCCGCCCGGCGAGCAGGCCCGGGCCGGGATGGCCAACGTGGTCCACACGATCGTCGCCGACCCCCGGGTGGGCAGGCTGATGTTCAGCTCTCAGCTGGCCGATCCGGTGGTGGTGCGCAAGCGCGACGAGACGTACGCGCTGCTGGCGGCGTTGTTCGGCCAGCACGTCGCCCAGCTCCTGCGGCTCGATCAGGACGAGCGCGCCAAGGCGGCCTGGCACTTCACCGTCGGCGGCGCGGGCCAGACACTGAGCGCCTGGCTGGCCGGTCAGTTGGCGCTGACGCCCGACGAGCTGATCGACCGGCTGGCGTCGCTGCTCGACCAGGTCACCGACCCGGCGCGCTACCGCGGGTAAGTAGGCGGGCTACACGCCTGCCGCCACCCTTGGCGTGCGATCGGCATCGGTCTTGGGCGTCGCTTTGACTTCGGTCTCGTCGAATTCCCTCACCCAGCAAGCGAATTCGAGAGTGATGCCGTCGGGATCGTGGAAATAGAACGACCGGACGTAGACGCCGGGGTGCAACTTCGCCGCCACCTGCATCTGGCTGTCGTCATGGTTGAGCACCGGACCGACGCGCACACCCTTGTCCTTCAACCTCTGCCGGTACTCGTCGAATTTCTCGGGCGGAACGTGAAACGCCAGGTGGTTCATCGAGCTGACCGCGCTGACGATGTCACCGATACCGGGGATGTACTCGGGTGCGGAGACGCCAGGCACCGAGTCCGGCGCATCGCGGAACCAGAAGAAGGCCACGCAATCTCCGTTTCCGGCGTCGAAGAAGAAGTGCTGGCCGGCGTTGTTCGGCAGATCCAGCGCCTTGATCAGCGGCATCCCGAGAACGTTGCTGTAGAAGTCGACGGTGCGCTCCATGTCCGAGCACACCAGCGCGATGTGGTTGATCCCGCCGAGCGCGAATTCGGTATTGGTGTTCTCCGGCTTGATCACGGCACGCCTCCTTGAGCAGTACACCGACTGTAACCCCGGCCGCGACGGTCATTTGCTGGCGGCAGTCGTTGTGTCGATGTTCAATCAACCTTGCGATCTATGCAAGGAGGCATCGCGATGGCGACGACGCCGAGCCTGGTCCGCGAGTTCGTCGGCCTGCCCTCCCCCACCGCACGGCGCGCCGGCGCCGGCGGGCATCCGTGCCAAGGTCTCTACCACCGCAGCGTGGGCCGCAAGCCCAAGGTGGCGATGATCGCGACGCATTACCAGATCGACTTCTCCGAGCATTACCTCGCGGAATACATCGCCACTCGAGGCATCGGCTTCCTGGGCTGGAACACCCGCTTCCGTGGATTCGAAAGCAACTTTCTGCTGGACCACGCGCTGGTCGACATCGGTGTCGGGATCCGTTGGCTACGCGATGTGCAAAACGTGGAAACTGTTGTGCTGCTGGGCAATTCCGGAGGAGGCTCCTTGATGGCGGCCTATCAGGCGCAGGCCACCGTGCCCAACGTGACGCCGCTACCCGGCATGCGGCCGGCAGCGGGCCTGACAGAACTGCCCCCGGCCGACGGTTACGTCGCCAGTGCCGCACATCCCGGTCGCCCCGACGTGCTCACCGCCTGGATGGACGGCGCCGTCGTCGACGAGAACGATCCCGTCGCCACCGCGGCCGACCTCGACATCTTCGACGCACGTAACGGGCCGCCCTTCTCAGTGGAGTTCGTCGAGCGGTATCGGGCGGCACAGGTGGCGCGCAATCAGGCGATCACCGACTGGGTCGAGGACGAGATGAAACGCGTTCAGAGGGCAGGGTTTTCCGATCGGCCGTTCACGGTGATGCGCACCTGGGCGGATCCGCGGATGGTGGACCCGGCCATCGAGCCCACCAAGCGGCCCGCGAACACCTGCTACGCGGGGACGCCGGCGAAGGCCAACCGCTCGTCCCACGGCATTGCCGCCGCGTGCACCCTGCGGAGCTGGCTGGGCATGTGGAGTTTGCGTCATGCCCAGACCCGCGCCGAGCCGCATCTGGCCCGGTTGGACTGCCCGGCCCTGGTGATCAACGCCGAGCAGGACACCGGCGTGTACCCGTCGGACGCGCAACGCATCTATGACGCATTGGCAACGGGCGACAAGACCCTCACATCGATCGACACCGATCACTACTTCACCACGCCGGGAGCGCGCACCGAGCAGGCCGATACCATCGCCACGTGGATCGCCAAACGGTGGCGCTGAGGGTCCTGGCGCACTTCGTGCCCGGCGAGAAGGTATTGAGTTTCCTTGCGCCGCACAGCGAATGGCTCGACGTTCGGTTCTGCGCGGAGAACGACGACGATGTGTTCTACCGCGAATTGCCCGACGCCGAAGTGATCTGGCACGTGCTGCGACCGCTGACGGGGGCTGACCTGCGCCAAGCGCCACGGCTGAAGCTGGTGCACAAGCTGGGCGCCGGGGTGAACACCATCGATGTGGACACCGCCACGTCGCTCGGCGTTGCCGTGGCCAACATGCCGGGAGCCAACGCACCGTCGGTCGCCGAGGGCGCTGTGCTGTTGATGCTCGCCGCGCTGCGGCGACTGACCGGACTCGACAGCCTGACACGGGTAGGTGCGGGCTGGCCGACGGATCCGTCCCTCGGTGAGACGGTCCGCGATATCGGCGGGTGCACCGTCGGGCTGGTCGGATACGGCAACATCGCCAAACGAGTGGAGGCCATCGTCGCAGCGATGGGCGCCACCGTCGTGCACACCAGCACCCGCGACGACGGCAGTCCGACGTGGCGGCCGCTGGGTCGCCTGCTCTCCGATAGCGACATCGTGTCGCTGCATCTTCCGCTGACCGACGCGACCACCGGGTTGCTGGACCGGGACGCGCTGGCGGTGATGAAGAACGATGCGGTCCTGGTGAACACGTCCCGGGGGCCGATCATCGACGAAGCGGCGTTGGTGGACGCGTTGCGTGCCGGCGGGCTCGCCGCTGCCGGACTCGATGTGTTCGCAGTCGAGCCGGTGCCTGCCGACAACGCGCTGCTGACCCTGGAAAACGTGGTCCTGACCCCGCATGTCACCTGGTACACAGCCGACACGATGCGGCGATACCTCGAGGTCGCCGTTGACAACTGCGCCAGAATGCGCGACGGCCGTGATCTGGCCAACGTCGTCAACGGGTAACCTCGTTCCCAACCCACCGGTTAGTCAGGTTTACCAGGGAAGGCAACGACGTCTATGCCCATCGCCATCACATCCGACCACAAAGACCTGGCCGACTCGGTCCGTGCCCTGGTCGAACGGGTAGCCCCTGCAGAGGTGCTGCACGAAGCACTCGAGACACCGATCTCCAACCCGCCGCCATTCTGGAATGCCGCCGCTGAGCAAGGCCTGCACGGTCTGCATCTCTCCGAAGGGGTCGGCGGGCAGGGCTTCGGGATCCTCGAGCTGGCAGTGGTGCTCGCCGAATTCGGGCGAGGGGCCGTACCCGGCCCGTTCGTGCCGTCGGTGATCGCCAGTGCGCTCATCTCGGCTCACGATCCCGAAGCGAAGGTGCTCGGCGACCTAGCGTCGGGAGCGTCGATCGCGACGTACGCGCTGGAGTCGTCGCTGACCGCGACACGACAGGGCGACACGTTGGTGATCCGTGGCGAGGCACGCTCGGTGCCGGCCGCCGCGCAGGCGTCGCTGCTCGTGCTGCCCGTCGCCGGCCTCGACCCGGAGACCAGCGGGACCGAGTGGGTGGTCATCGACGCCGGGACGCTGGAAATCGAGCCCGTCGACAGCGTGGACCCGCTCCGCCCCGTCGCTCACGTCCGCGCCAACGCGGTGGAGGTCAGCGCCGACAGCGTGCTGAGCAACCTCAACGTGGCCGCCGCGCGCGCGTTGGTGACGACGCTGTTGTCCGCCGAGGCAGTCGGCGTCGCCCGCTGGGCCACCGACACCGCCGCGGCCTACGCCAAGATCCGTGAGCAGTTCGGCAGGCCGATCGGTCAGTTCCAGGCGATCAAGCACAAGTGCGCTGAAATGGCCGCCGACACCGAACGCGCCGTCGCCGCCGTGTGGGATGCCGCTCGCGCAATCGATGAGGGACTGGACAACCCGGAGGCTGCTGCGGAATTCGCCGCCGCGGTGGCCGCGACCCTCGCCCCCGCCGCCGCCCAGCACTGCACGCAGGAGTGCATCCAGGTGCACGGCGGCATCGGGTTCACCTGGGAACACGACACCAACGTCTACTACCGGCGTGCGCTGGGGATCGCCGCGGCCTTCGGGCGGGCGGCGGACTACCCGCAACTGGTGGTCGACACGGCCACCACGACCGGGATGCGCAAGCTGGACATCGACCTCGACCCGGACACCGAGAAGCTACGTGACGAGATCCGTGCGGAAGTGGCTGCGCTGAAGGCGATTCCACGCGACGAGCGCGTCACGGCGCTCGCCGAGGGGGGCTGGGTGGCACCGCACCTGCCCACGCCGTGGGGTCGGTCGGCGGGCCCGATCGAGCAGATCATCATCCAGCAGGAGTTCCTCACAGGACAGGTGAGGCGACCGAACCTCGGCATCGCCGCATGGCTGGTGCCGTCGATCGTCGCATTCGGCACCGAGGAGCAGAAGCAGCGGTTCCTGCCGCCGACGTTCCGCGGCGAAATGATCTGGTGCCAGCTGTTTTCCGAGCCGGGCGCCGGGTCTGACCTGGCGAGCCTGACGACGAAGGCGACGAAGGTCGACGGCGGCTGGCGCATCACCGGCCAGAAGATCTGGACCACCGCCGCGCAGCTGTCGCAGTGGGGTGCCCTGCTGGCGAGGACGGACCCGTCGGCGCCCAAACACAATGGCATCACGTACTTCCTGCTGGACATGCACAGTGAGGGCGTCGAGGTGCGGCCGCTGCGCGAGCTCACCGGCAACGCCATGTTCAACACGGTGTTCATCGACGACGTCTTCGTGCCGGACGACCTGGTGCTCGGTGAGGTCGACCGAGGCTGGGAGGTCAGCCGCAACACCCTTACCGCCGAACGGGTTTCGATCGGAAGCAGTGAGGCGCCATTCCTTGCGAACCTGAACGGGCTGGTCGAGTTCATCCGCGACGGCCACTTCGACCAGATCGCTCAGAACCGGGCAGGCCAGCTCATCGCGGAGGGCCACGCGGCGAAGGTGCTGAACTTGCGGTCCACTCTGCTGACGCTCGCCGGCTATGACGCGATGCCCGCGGCCGCGGTGTCCAAGCTGCTGTCTATGCGAACCGGTCAGGGTTATGCGGAGTTCGGGGTGTCGTCGTTCGGTGTCGACGGCGCCATCGGCAACCCCAACACCGTGCAGGGCAAGTGGGCGCAGCAGCTGCTCGCGAGCCGGGCTACGACAATCTACGGCGGCACCACCGAGGTGCAGCTCAACATCATCGCCGAGCGGCTGCTGGGCCTCCCGCGCGACCCGTAAGCCTCGCCGAAGGTTCGCCGAAACCGAATTCCAGGTCGTGAATTCGGCAGAATCACGACCTGGAATTCGGTTTCGCGGCGGTTTGGCGGCGGTCTTCTAGTCGGCCGCGATGTTGCGCAGCTCGCGCTTGAGGATCTTGCCGGTCGGGTTGCGCGGCAGCTCGTCGAGGAAGATCACCTCGCGTGGCACCTTGTAGCGCGCGAGATGCTCCTTCACGTAGACCTTGATGTCGTCCTCGCTGACGCTCGAATCCTGCTGCAGCACAACAAAAGCCCTCAGCCGCTGGCCATAGTCAGCGTCATCGACGCCCATCGCCGTCGCCTCGATGACCTCGGGATGCCCGCTGAGCAGGTCCTCGACCTCAGCTGGGAAGACGTTCTCACCGCCCGACACGATCATCTCGTCGTCGCGGCCGGTGACGTAGAGCAGATCGTTGTCGTCGAAGTAGCCCATGTCCCCCGACGAGAGCAGCCCGTCGATGATCTGCTTGCCGCCTCCCCCGGTGTACCCCTGGAAGGGGAAGAAGTTGCCGACGAAGATGCGGCCGACCTCACCCTGCGGCAGCTCCTTGCCGTGCTCGTCGAAAATCTTGACCTTGGCGCCCTTGACAATTGGGCCCACCGTCGACGGGTTGATCTCCAGGTCCTTCGGGCGGGCGATCGTCGCGAACGCGATCTCGGTGGATCCGTACAGGTTGTAGACCACCTGGCCGAGCCGCTTGGTGGCCCGGGTGGCCAGCTCTGCGCCGAGTTGCGAGCCGGAGACGAACACGATTCGCAGCGAGGACAGGTCGTAGCTGCGGTCGGCACTGTCGAGGGCGTCCAGTATCCGCGACAGCATCACCGGCACTACGACAAGCGCTGTCGCACCGTTCTTTTCGATGTCCTCGACAATCGTGAGGGGCTTGAACCTCCGGCGCAGGACGAGTGTGGAGCCGAGCGCCATGGCGATCGTCGCGTGCAGATAGCCGAGCGCGTGGAACATCGGCGCGGGCAGCACCGTCACCTCACCCGACCGGAACGGGACGTGCGACAGCACCCCACCGATCGGCGCGAGCGTGGGCGGCGCGCTGCGGTTCGCGCCCTTGGGCGTCCCGGTGGTGCCGCTGGTGAGGATGATCAGCGACGCATGCTTGGACGGCTTGGGTGGCGGCTCCGAACTGCCGCGCGCGATCACCTGGGCCAGCGTCTCGTCGCCGTCGGCCGCCCCGGACAACTCGGAGAATCCGCGCAGCTTCCCGAGCTCGAAGTCGGCCTGCGACACCGCGGCGGAGTACTCGTCGTCGTAGATCAGCAATCGGGCACCCTCGCGGTCGGCGACGTCAGAGATCTGGGGGCCGGAGAACTCGGTGTTCAGCAGAATCGTGCGGGCGCCGACCTTCGCGCAGGCGTAGTTCGCGATCAAAAACCACCGATGGTTGCGGGCAAGGATCGCGACGCCGTTGCCACCCTGCACGCCCATCGACACCATCTCGTTGGCCACCGCGTTGACGGCGTCATCGAGCTCGCGGAAGGTGATCGAGCCCTCGTCGTCGACGATTGCCGTCCGGTCCGGTGACCGCCGCGCGTTGACCGACGTGATCATTCCCATCTCGCCCCACCGCGCGATGTCGGACGCCATCGCCGCCATCGCCTGCGGCGACTCGATCTTCAGCGCGCCGGCGCCGATAATTTTTCGTACGTAATGCAGTTCTGCCGAGCCGCGCTCGGCGTACAGCCGGGCCTTTGCAGCGGCCTGGGTGAGCAGCTCGAACGGGTTCAGTGAGGGCATGACGCCACCCTATGTGACGGGCGTCTCACCTCGGGCTGGAACTTACGATGGCGGTATGGCTGGGCCGCTGACGTTGGAAGTCGCCGGACGCGAGGTCGTCGTCACCCATCCCGACAAGATCGTCTTTCCTGCTCAGGGCGGTCATCCTGCGCGGACGAAGCTCGACTTGATCGAGTACTACCTCGCCGTGGCCGAGGGTGCTCTGCGAGGCGTTGCCGACCGTCCGATGATTCTCAAGCGGTTCGTGAAGGGCCTGGACCAGGAGGCGATCTTCCAGAAGCGCGCACCGCAGAAGCGCCCGGACTGGATCGAGGTCGCCGAACTCAAGTACGCCTCGGGCACCTCGGCGAAGGAGGCGGTGATTCACGACGCGGCCGGCCTGGCGTGGGCGGTCAACCTCGGCTGCGTCGACTTGAATCCTCACCCCGTACGTGCCGGCGATCTCGATCGTCCTGACGAGCTGCGAATCGACCTGGACCCGGTGCCTGGCGTGCCGTGGGAGCAGATCGTCGACGTCGCTCTCGTCGTACGCGAGGTGCTCGCCGACCACGGGCTGACCGGCTGGCCCAAGACATCCGGCTCGCGGGGTTTCCACATCTATGCGCGCATCACTGCGCAGTGGCCGTATCGAAACGTGCGGCTGGCCGGTGAGACCGTGGCGCGTGAAGTGGAGCGGCGCGCGCCGGAGCTGGCCACGAGTCGGTGGTGGAAAGAGGAGCGGGAGGGCGTGTTCGTCGACTTCAACCAGAACGCGAAGGATCGCACGACGGCGTCGGCCTATTCGGTGCGCGCCCGCCCCGACGCGCGGGTGTCGACGCCGCTTCGCTGGGACGAGGTCGCAGGCTGCCGCCCCGAGGCGTTCACCGTGGACACGGTTCCGGTGCGGTTCGCCGAAATGGGCGACCCGTGGAATGGCATGGACGATGCCGCAGGCTCGTTGGAGCCGCTGCTGGAGTTGGCCAAGAGGCTGGGTCCGGCCGAAAAGGCGCCCAAGGGCACCAAGGGAACTGGTCGCCGGCAATCCACAATGCCGTTGATCGAGGTCGCGAGGACTAAGACGAAAGACGAAGCCCTGGCGGCGTTAGACACCTGGCGTGCAAGGCATCCCGATGCGGCCGCCACGCTCGAGCCCGCTGACGTCCTGGTAGACGGCATGCGCGGGCCGAGCTCGATCTGGTACCGCATCCGGATCAACCTGCAGCACGTCCCGGAAGACCAACGGCCGCCTCAAGAGGAGCTGCTGGCCGACTACAACCCGTGGGAGGGCTACACCGGACCCCAGTGGATGAGGGGTTGACGCTACGGTCGATACCACGACAACGGAGGTGCCCATGGCCGTGCAGATACCGATGGTCGACTACCTGGTCCTCGACGACGGCGAGCCGCATCTCGTCGCGCACGAGTGCACCAGTTGCAGCGCCAGGTTCTTCGACCGGAGAAATGCCTGCGCCAACTGCTTCGCCACAACCTTCGCCACGGTGCCGATCGCGACCGAGGGCACGGTGCGGGCGTTCACCATTGTCACCTTCGCCGCGCCGGGCGTCCCTACCCCGTTCGTCGCGTCCGTCGTCGACTGCGACGGCACACACGTCCGCGCCAACCTGACGAACGTCGAGCCTGACCCCGCACACGTCCGCACCGGGATGAAAGTGCGGCTCACCACGTATCCGCTCGGAGAGGACTCCGAAGGCACGTCCGCCGTCGGGTTCGCGTTCGAGCCCGTAGAGAAGGAGAACTCGCGATGAGCGCAAGCGACGAGGTGTGGATCCTCGGGATCAAGATGACCAAGTTTGGAAAACACCTCGACCTGGATGTCGTCGACCTGGCGGCCGAGGCCGCATTGGGCGCGCTCGAGGACGCCGGCGTGACGATGGCCGACATCGGAGTCCTTGCAGCGGGCAACCTCATGAACGCGAACGCCGGCATCGGTCAACAACTGCAGAAGCAGATCGGCCAGACCGGCATTCCGGTGTACAACGTCGCCAACGCCTGCGCCACGGGTGCGACCGCGCTGCGCACGGCGATCATGGCGGTCAAGGCAGGCGAGGTGAACTACGGCATGGCGGTCGGCGTCGAAAAGCTGGCGGGCGCAGGGCTATTGGCGGGCGGCAGCCGAAAGGCGGACTCGCCGACGTGGACGCCGTCGGGGCGCTACGGCGCGGTGGCTCCAATCGACGGACGAATCGGCACCGAGACCATGCCGGGCGTCTTCGCACAGATCGGTATGGAGTACGACCACAAGTACGGCGGTGCCAGCTTCGAGCTCTTCGCGAAGATCAGCGAGAAGAACCACGCTCACTCCACGCTGAATCCGTTTGCGGCATACCAGAAGAAGTTCACCCTGGACCAGATCATGAACGACGTGATGATCGCCTATCCGAACACCCGGCCGATGTGTTCGGCCAACTGTGACGGTGCCGCAGCCGCCATCGTGTGCAACGGCGAAACACTCAAGAAGCTCTCGCAGCAGCAACAGCGGCGGGCCGTGAAGGTGTCGGCGTCAGTGCTGACCACCGACCCGTATGAGGAAGGCTGCCAGGTCTTGCCGAACGTCAACACGCTCACCCGCAAGGCCGCCGCAATTGCGTACGAACAGGCGGGCGTGAGTCCAGGCGATCTGGACCTGGTCGAGCTGCACGACTGCTTCGCCACGGCCGAGCTGGTGCACTACGACAACTTGATGCTGTGCGAAGAGGGCGGTGCCGCAGACTTTTTCAAGTCCGGGGCCACGTGGCGGGACGGGTCGACGCCGGTGAACGTCTCCGGCGGTCTGGAGTCCAAGGGCCATCCGATCGCGGCGACCGGCATCGCCAACATCTGGGAGGTCTGCCATCACCTGCGTGGCGAGGCCGGCGATCGCCAAATCGAGAACGCGGCGGTGGGACTCGCCCATGTCATCGGCCTCGGCTCGGCATGCGGTGTCCACATCCTGGAGCGCTCCGCGGCCTGATCAGAGCTCCTCACGCCTCGTTCGGCATGTTCGTCCACCCTTTGCGGTCGGCGCGGGCATACCAACCGGATGCGGCCAGCGTGCCGCCGTCGACCGGAATCGTCTGACCGGTGACGAAGCGGGCGTCATCGGAGGCAAGGAACTCGACGACGGCGGCGTAGTCGTCCGGGCGGCCGAATCGTCCGACCGGTATCCAGGTCCTGATCAGATCGGGGTCACGGCCGCGCAGCATCAATTCGGCCGGCGTCTGCGGGGTGTCAGCCAGGTCGGGCGCGATCGCGTTGACGCGGATACCGTGCTGGGCGACGTCCACGGCAAGGCTGCGCGTGAACGCCACCACTCCGGCGTTGAAAGCCGCGTACACGGCGGCGTACGGGATGCCGCGGAAAGCCTCGACCGTCGCGTTGTTGATGATCGCCCCGCGGCTCCGTTCGATCATGGCCGGCAGCAGCGCATGACACATCCGCAGGACGTGCAGAAGGTTGAGTTCATACAGTTCTTGCCAGTGTTCCTCGGTGCTGTGCACGAATGTCCTGGAGGCAGGGCGGAAGTCACCGACGTTGTTGACCAGGATGTCGACGCGCGAGTCGGCGACGTCGCGGACGGTGCCGACGATCCGCGACACAGTCTCCGGTTCCCGGATGTTGCCGACCACGAGCGTGCAACTGCCACCGGCCTCCGCGATGTCGTGCCGCGTCCTCTCAGCGGCTTCGCCGTCGATGTCGGCCAGCACGACATGAGCGCCGGCGGCGGCGAGGCGACGGCTGATCCCTCCGCCGATGCCCAGCGCTCCACCGGTCACCACTGCGAGCTGCCCGGTCAGGCGTCCTGTCTGCATGCCGTCCTACAGTAGATCGCGGCCGAAGGAGTCCCGGTGATCAAAATCGTATTCTGCCTGAGGCGACTGCCGAGGCTGTCGCCGGACGAGTTCCGTAGTTATTGGCTGAAAAACCATGGACCGCTTGTCCGTTCGCACGCGACGGCACTGCGGATCCGCCGTTACACCCAGGGTCACACCTTCACCGACCCGCGCACTCAGCCTGCCGTCGACGCCCGCGGGTGCGCGCCGTCGCTGTACGACGGTGTCGCCGAAGTCTATTGGCACAGCGTCGAAGACCTCGTCGAGGCGGCGAGCACGCCAGAGGGGCGGGCGGCCGGGCGGGCGTTGCTCGACGACGAACGCACGTTCATCGATCTGCCGAACTGCGCGATGTTCTACGTCGACGAGCACGAGATCGTGGCGGGCTAGGCGCAACCGCGTCGGCGTGTCACGATCACTGAAGGCGCTGTGCAGCCGAGCGCACCACGTCGGTGATGCGCTGCACCAGCGGACTCTGGAGTTTCCAGCACTGCCAGTACAGCGGGACGTCGAGATGGCCGTCGTTGATTGTGACCAGGTCGCCCAACGGCAGCATCTGCGGGTACATGCCCCAGCCCAGGCCGGCGCGGATCGCAGCGACGTTGCCCTCCGCCGTCGGCACGAAGTGCACGGGTGCGTCGAGATGGCCATGAAACACCTTGTGTACGAAGTCTTCCTGCAGCGCATCATCCCGGTTCCACGACACCACCGGCGTCTGCGCAACCACGGCGGCGGTGAGTCCGTCCGGAAGCGATTGCCTGGCGAAGCGGCGGCTGGCCACCGGCACGTACCGCATC
>JAVHWG010000386.1:0-3049 GCA_032159965.1 Mycobacterium sp. | reverse complement strand
CCCATGACCGCCGCGGTGACGTTGCCCGTCGCGTAGAGACCTTCGACCGCGGTGTCGTCGTCGCGCAGCACCCTGGCGTGCTCGTCGGTGCGTAGGCCGCCGGACGTGCCGAGGTCGCCGAGGATGATCTGAAACGCGTAGTACGGCGGCGCCTCGAGCGGGTGCAGGTTCGGATTGGGCAGCGTCGGGTCGCCGTAGTAGTTGTCGTAGGCGCTGTCGCCGCGCCCGAAGTCGTCGTCGTGGCCGCTCCTGGCCAACTCGTTGAACCGCTCCGCGGTTTCGCGCAACTGCGCGGGCGGAACCCCGATCTTCGCTGCCAATTCCTCGTAGCTGTTGCCCTCTTTGACGATTCCGGAATCCAACCACGCCTTGGGCACTTTCCACCCGGTGGGAACGGGCGCGAACGGAATCTTGGGAATCGGCAGGTGGCCGCCCACCACGTAGCGGTGAAACGAGCGAATGTCCGTGACGAGCCAGCATGGGATGTGGCTGACTCCGGAGCGTTCGCCGTCGATCATCGCGTGCGCGAAGTCCATGTAGGGCGCTGCCTCGTTGATGAACCGCTCGCCGTTGCCGTTGACGACGAACTGCGAGGGCATCATCCGTTCGTTCAGCATGAATTGGAGCCGCCCGTCCGGCCAGCACATCGCGGGGAACCACCATGCCTCGTCGAGCAGGTCCGTGGAGCCACCGACCTTCTCCCCCGCCCTTATCCCGTCGCCCATCGACGCGGGATTGCCGAAGCTCCAGTCCTTTTCGAGCTCCGGCAGGTGCTGTCTGCGCCACTCCATGTCGTGGTCGAATCCGCCGCTGGCGAGAATGACCCCCTGACGCGCCCTCACGCGTCGCGGCGTGCCGTCGCGTTCGACGACTGCGCCGATCACCCGTCCGTCGACGTCGGTCAACAACTCGGTCATCGGTGCGCCGAGCCACATTGGGATGCCGTGCTCCTGCAGGGCCAGCCGCATGCGTGCCATCAATGACTGTCCGATGGCCGCCATCCGCTCGCCGAATGCCCGCGCACGGAACATTCGCCAGATGAGCTTCACCAGCACGGCCTTGCCCCGCCAGTTCTGCCGGACCTGATAGAACAGCCGAAGATCCTTGGGCGCGAACCAAATGCCCTTGGGCGCCAACGCCAACGGGGTGAGCAGGTTTCGCTCCTCGCCGCCGAGTTCGCGAAGGTCGATCTCGGGCACGTTGATCGTGCTACCGCGCTCTGAACCGCCGGGAAGCTCCGGGTAGTAGTCGGCATAGCCGGGCTTCCAGACGAACTCGAGCCATCGACTGGACTCCTCGAGGAAGGCCATCATCTCGGGTGCTTCGTCGACATACGCGCGGAGCCGCGCATCGCTCACCAGGCCACCGGTGATCTGTTTCAGGTACTCGAAGGTGCCGTCGGCCGGTGGCGTGTAACCGGCCCGACGCTGCGACGGCGCGCCGGGCACCCAGATCCCGCCGCCGGACAGCGCGGTGGAACCACCGAACTGTGAAGACTTCTCGACGATCAGCGTGTCGAGGCCCTCCGCGGCGGACTTCAGCGCTGCGGTCATGCCGCCGCCGCCGGAGCCGACGACGAGTACGTCGACCTCGTGGTCGAAGTCGTTGCTCACGTTGGTCCTCCGCTCTTCGCGCGAGCGTTCATCGCCGTCCTCACCGCGAAGCCGGCGATCAGCTCCGGCGCGGCCCGGTAATAGCGGGCGCCGGTCTCGTACTCGCCTTTCGTGGCCAGAGCGGCGAAGGCCGCCACCCAGGTGCGTATCTCGTGCGCGGAGTTGCCGCCCTCGGCGGCGATCCATTCGTTGGACCACGCATCGACCTCGGCCACGCGGTTGGCATCGATGAGCTCGAGCAGCGCATGATCCCAATCCGGGTTCAGCGGGCGAAGCGGGCTCTCCCCATTGGCGAAGTGCTCGGCCGCTTCCATTACCGCTGTCTGCCGCGCGGTGCGTTGGTCGCCCGTCATGGGTTCGCCGTGCACGATGCGGCCCAGTGCGGCGGCAGGTGCGGTCGCGAGCGTCGGCACGGGCGGATCGTGTGACAAGCCACCGGATCCCACGATCAGCACACGCTTGCCCAGTGTCGCGAGGAAGTCGCCGACGGCGGACCCGAGCGCCCTGGCCCGCCGAATCGGACCGAGCGGGGTGGCGACCGAGTTGATGAAGATGGGAATCACCGGGACGTCGGCGATGTCGCCAAAGAGCGTCTGCAGGGGTTGGACGGTTCCGTGGTCGACGTCCATGCTTGCGGAGATCGCCACGTCGACACCGGCGTTCATGACGAACTCCGCGCAGGCACGCGCGACGTCGGCTGGCACGTTGAGCGGTCCGAGGTGTGAGCCGTAGTCGCCGACTCCCTGCGCTGAGAGGCCGATGCAGAACGGCGGCATGGTGCGATAGAAGAATCCGTTGTAGTGGTCCGGAGAGAAGACGACCACGAGATCGGGGCCGTAGTCGCGCACGAAGTCGCGCGCACGGGTCACGGCTGTGTCGATGTCGTCGAGCAGCTCACGTGATGGTCCCGGCAGATTCAGCAGCGGGCTGTGCGACATGCAGCACAGTGCCATTGACGGTGTTGAGCTCATGGGAATTCGTTCCTCCCCTCGTGATGCAGAGAACGTCGAACAGCGCCTCGCTCAGCTCGGGTGCGAGTTGGGCGATGCTGGCACCGGCGATGCACCGGTCGGGCCGAAGGAAGAGAATGGACTCGGCGTGGGCGTCGAACCACGCCTTGAGAGCGCCGGTGCGGTCGCCGACGATGATTACCTCGGGGTCGTCGTGTCCGGTCCAGTGCAGCTGGGTCGTCGGCCGGACCGCGATGAAGCTGGCGCCAAGGGCCTTCCACCGCGCGAAGGCGACGTCGCCAAGGAGCAGGCGTGGGTTGTTGTTCCAACTCAGCACCGCAAAGCCGGACCCGATGACGTCGTCGAGAAGCACGTCCTGCGCGAGGCGGGTGTCGACGCGCGGTTGGATGAACAGCGTGCCCGTCGGCGAGGTCGCACTCCGCGGCTCGACGTGCGCGATGGCGCCCTGGTCATACCGCGGCATCG
>JAVHWG010000372.1:0-13143 GCA_032159965.1 Mycobacterium sp. | reverse complement strand
TGCGCGTCCTCGTCAACATCGCGTAGTCCGCCGTTCAAATGAATGAACACTGTTGGCGCAGGGTCGATGTCCTCGTTGTACCGCGTCCCCACACCGATGGTCATCAGCGTCTCACCGCAGGGATTTTTGTCCGCGGGGCGAGACAACGAATTCCCGGTCGCCGGAACATACGTCGACGGGCCGATGTGCTCAAGCTGCTGGCCTCTGCTCCCGGTGCGGTCGTTCTCGCACCAGTCGAAACGACACCCGTGCTTGTTCTGGCTCGATTCGCTGGAGGTCCCGTCAGGCAACGGAACATCGGGAGTGGTTGTAGTAGTCATGCTGAGCGTCCTCTCTCGTTAGTTGCGAGGCATCTTCTATCTGAAGGATATTGAGGTGCACAGCGCATGCTTGCGACCTTGTCTTAGCAGGTCAGGCACAGCGTTGAGACGCTTATAGTGACCGACTACCTGGACGTGGAGCCCGCGTTCGTCAGCGAGTTGCACCAAACCCGGACCCCGCACCTCTTGGTGCGCGTTCGTGACGGCACCGGGTTGATCGGGCCCATGGTGATCCCAGGCGTGACGAGCTGCTTGCGCTGCGCCGATTTGCACCGCATCGACCACGACTCGGCGTGGCCGGCTGTCTCCGCGCAGCTGCGCGAGGCGGTCGGCAGCGCCGACCGGGCGACCGTGCTGGCCACCGCGGCGCTGGCCGTCAACCAGGTCGACCGGGTGTTGAGGGCGACGCGCGGCACGGCGCCGCAGCCGGGTCCGCCGCCCACGCTGGACACAACGTTGGAATTCGACGTCAGCGCAAACACGATCGTCGCGCGCCGGTGGGCACGGCACCCCGGATGCACCTGCTGATCGGTTGTTGAGAACGGCTGTTGCCACATAGTTGCCACGGGTTGTCGCGAACTTGCCATCGTCAGGGATGATGGAGCCGTGGACGACATCAAACGTGGTGCAGTCTCCCGCAATGCGAAGCTCGCGGGCCTCGGTGCCGGCATGGCCGGCAGGGCTGCTCTCGGCTTCGGCAAGCGGCTGACCGGCAAATCCCGCGACGAGGTCAACGCCGAGTTGATGGACAAGGCTGCGCAGCAGCTGTTCACCGTTCTCGGCGAACTCAAGGGCGGCGCGATGAAGGTCGGCCAGGCGCTGTCGGTGATGGAAGCGGCGATTCCGGATCAATACGGCAAGCCCTACCGGGAAGCGCTGACCAAACTGCAGAAGGACGCGCCGCCGCTGCCGGCGGCCAAGGTGCACCGGGTGCTCGACCAGCAGCTCGGCACGAAATGGCGCGAACGGTTTGAATCGTTCGACGACACGCCCATCGCTTCGGCCAGCATCGGGCAGGTGCACAAGGCGGTGTGGCACGACGGCCGCGAGGTCGCGGTGAAGATCCAGTACCCCGGAGCCGACGAGGCGCTGCGCGCCGACCTGAAGACGATGCAGCGCATGATCGGGGTGCTCAAGCAGCTCTCCCCCGGCGCCGACGTCGACGGGGTCGTCGACGAGCTGATCGAACGCACCGAGATGGAGCTCGACTACCGGTTGGAAGCGGAGAATCAGCGCGCATTCGCCAAGGCGTACGACGGCGATCCCAAATTCGTCGTTCCGCCTATCGTGGCCAGCTCGCCGAAAGTATTGATCGCCGAGTGGATCGACGGCATTCCAATGTCGCACATCATTCGCGACGGCACGGCCGAGCAGCGCGACCTGATGGGCACCCTGCTGGCCGAACTCACCTACAGCGCTCCACAGCGACTCGAAATGATGCACGGGGACGCGCATCCCGGCAATTTCATGCTGATGCCCGACGGCAGAATGGGCGTGATCGACTTCGGTGCGGTA
Organism: Mycobacterium sp.; assembly: GCA_032159965.1. Lineage (GTDB taxonomy): Bacteria > Actinomycetota > Actinomycetes > Mycobacteriales > Mycobacteriaceae > Mycobacterium. Next base: position 11,308 of record JAVHWG010000372.1, on the reverse strand, counting down.
GCGCCGTTGCCGGGCGGATTACCGATCGAGCTGGGCCACATGCTGCGTTACGCGGTCGACAAGGACTACGACAACCTGGTCGCCACGATGGAGAAGATCGGATTCATCCAGCCCGGGGAAAAGGTGTCGGTGCGCGAAATCGACGACATGTTGCGGCAATACGTCGAACCGGTGCAAAGCGAGGTGTTTCACTTCACCCGACGTTGGCTGCAGAAGATGGCCGCCGTGCAAATGGACAGATCGGTTGCCCAGATCAAGACGGCCCGGCAACTCGACGTGCCGCGCAAGCTGGCGATCCCGATGCGCGTGATCGCGAGCAACGTCGCTATCTCTTGTCAATTGGATGCGCACGTTCCCATCAAATCAATTGCACTGCAATATATCCCAGGTTTCACCGACGCGGCGTAGACACGTCGAAATCTGCACCGGGCTGTGGCTTGCGTTTAATCACAGCCCTGGTGCAGAAATCGGTGGACCTGACCGGCCCGCACTACGCTGCAACGGCGTTCTTACGGGGGCGCCCACGTGGACGCTTGCGTGCGACGACAGTCCCTCGCTCGAAGATCTGTCCGCCCCAAACACCCCACGGCTCTTCGCGTTCCAACGCGGCGTCGAGACATTCGCGCCTGATTGGGCAGCCGTCACATAGTTGCTTTGCGCGCTCCAGGTCGGCCGGATCTTCGGCGAACCACAGGTCGGGTTCACCGACATGACACGGCAGCGCGGGCGAGACCCGCTCCCGGCACGTCGCGAGTGACATGTCCATTTCACCTCTCCTGGTCTGTTTCCTGCTGTTTTCAGCGGATCCGTGACCAGGTGCCTCGAGAAAGACAAAGGCCACGGATCCCTGGTGATTGCGGTCCGTGGCCTTGGTATTGGGAGCTGTCTAGATATTGCTCCTGCCCACGGATGCGCCAATCGCGGTGCGGCGCTTGCGCTGCGCGGCCGCTGCCGGCGCGCTCAGATGCGCCGTCGCGGCGGCATACTCGGGCCACATTGCGCACGGGAGAGCCACGGCGGCACCGGCGAATCGCGCACCTACCTTCGACGCATTTTGCAACTTCATGGTCAGGGCCCTCCTCTCGGCTTCCGTGGTCTTGACATAGGGACGCCCGACGCGTCCGTGTTCGAGGTTAGAGGTATCAAGGAAATTCGACAAGCTATTTTTGACCTGCGGTTATCGCGCTCGGCCACGTACGAGGGCGAGCACGTCGGGCCCGAACTGCTCGAGCTTGCGCGCGCCGATGCCGGGGATCGTGATCAACGCGTCGTCGTCGGCGGGCAGCTGCTCAGCGATCGCGATCAGCGTGTTGTCGGTGAACACCACGAAAGCAGGCACCTCCATGGCGGCGGCGGTGCGCAGTCGCCACTCCTTCAACTGCTTGAGCAGCTCCTCGTCGAGGTCGGCCGGACACTTGTCGCAGCGGCGCAACATGATTGCCGTGGTGCCCACGAGCGCGGCGTTGCAGATTCGGCAGCGCGGCGCAGGGCCACGCCCCCGCCGGGGCCGCTGACCGGCGGGCGCCTCGGCGCGCGATTGTGGCGCGATCCCGGCCAGAAAGCGCGAGGGGCGGCGGCTCTGACGACCGCCCGCCGTGCGCGACAGGGCCCAGCTCAGCGCCAAATGCATTCGCGCCCTGGTGATCCCGACATACAACAGGCGGCGCTCTTCCTCGACGGCCTCGCTGTCGGGTCCGTGGGCCAGGGCGTGCGAGATCGGAAGCGTGCCGTCGGCCAGCCCGACGAGGAAGACTGCGTCCCACTCCAGACCCTTGGCCGCATGCAGCGATGCCAGCGTCACACCCTGCACCACCGGTGGATGCCGCGCGTCGGCCCGCAGCCTCAGTTCGGCTGTCAACCCCGGCAGGTCGAGATCGGGGCGGCGGGCAACCTCGTCGTCGACCAGATCCGCCAGAGCCCCCAACGCCTCCCATCGCTCACGGGCGCGCGAGCCTGCGGGCGGTTCGTGCGTCAACCCGATGGGTTCGAGCAGTTCGCGCACGAGCGAAGGAAGATCGCCGTCGGCGCCGCGCTCGGCCGCGCGCTGAATCGCCAGCATCGCTTGACGAATCTCCTGGCGGGTGAAGAAGCCCTCGCCGCCGCGCACCTGGAACGGGATTCCCGCCTCGGTGAGCGCCTCCTCGTACACCTCAGATTGCGCGTTGATGCGGTACAGCACCGCGATTTCGGCTGCCGGCGTGCCGGATTCGATCAGCGACGCGATCTTGCCCGCCACCGCGGCAGCCTCGGCAACCTCGTCCGGGTGCTCACTGAACAACGGCGCCGGACCGGGATCGCGTTGCCCGACAAGGTGCAGCTTGCTCCCCGCGACTCTGCCGCGCGCGGCCGCGATCACCCGGTTGGCCAGCGACACCACCTGCGGCGTCGACCGATAATCCCGTTCCAGACGCACCACCGTCGCGTCGGGGAACCGTCGCGAGAACTGCAGCAGAAACTGCGGGGTCGCACCGGTGAACGAGTAAATCGTCTGGTTCGCGTCACCCACGACCGTGAGGTCGTCACGCTCACCCACCCATGCGGTGAGCACCCGCTGCTGCAGAGGTGTGACGTCCTGGTACTCGTCGACGACGAAACAGCGGTACCGGTCGCGGAATTCCTGGGCGACGGCAGCGTCGTTCTCGATCGCTGCAGCGGTGTGCAGCAGCAAATCGTCGAAATCCAGCAGGGTGACACCGTCGCGCCGAGACTTCGCGGTCTCGTAGCCCGCATAGACGTCGGCGACCTTGCCGGCGTCCAGCGGGGTGTCGCGCGCGGCGTCGGCTACGGCGTCGGCATATCGCTCGGGCGTGATGAGCGACGCCTTTGCCCACTCGATCTCCCCGGCCAGGTCGCGGACGTCGTCAGTGGACACCTGCAGGCCCAACCGCGAGGCGGCCTGCGCCACCACGGCGAACTTGCTGTCGAGCAGTTCCCACCTGGTGTCGCCGACGACGCGCGGCCAGAAGTAGACCAGCTGGCGACGCGCGGCGGCGTGGAACGTGACGGCTTGCACGGATCCGGTGCCAACGCCGTCGTCCAGCGCCCGCAGCCTGCTGCGCATCTCACCCGCCGCGCGCTGAGTGAACGTGACGGCGAGCACCTGGCCGGGCGCGACGTGCCCGGAGGCGACCAGATGGGCGATACGGCAGGTGATGGTGCGGGTCTTGCCTGTTCCGGCACCGGCCAGCACGCACAGCGGACCCCGCGGCGCCAGCACCGCCTCGCGCTGCTCGTCGTCGAGGTTCGTCGCGAGAGCGCTGGCGACCGGCATGGCGACCATCATGGCAGCAGCGGGTGACAGACCCGGCGCGCGAATCGCCGCGAGAGGCGATTGGTTAGATCGAGTCATGACAGGTGCCTCGTTGACGATGTACACGACCAGCTGGTGTGGCTACTGCGTGCGGCTGAAGAAGATGCTGAAGGCCGACGGGATCGCCTACGAGGAGATCAACATCGAAGACGACCCGTCAGCTGCAGAGTTCGTCATGTCGGTCAACGGCGGCAACCAGACGGTGCCGACGCTGAAATTCGCCGACGGCTCTGCCCTGACCAATCCCAGCGCCGCTGCGGTCAAGCAGAAGCTCGCCGAACTCGGCTGAGCCTGCGCCGGAACGGAATTAGCCTGCGTAGGCCCAGGATTCGATGATCTCCCTGGCGATCGAGATCGAACCCGGCAGCAGGATGCGTGACGGCGAGTCGCTGCTCCAGTCGCCGTGCTCGAGTGCCTCACGCACCTCGGCACGGGTGAACCATTCGGCCTCGGCGATTTCGCCGTCGTTGAACGCGAACGGCTCGTCCGGGTCGGCGATCGCGTGGAACCCCACCATGAGCGACCGCGGGAACGGCCACGGCTGGCTGCCGAGGTAGCGGACGTCGCGCACGTGCAGGCCGACCTCCTCGGCGATCTCGCGCTGCACGCAGGCCTCGAACGACTCGCCCGCCTCGACGAAGCCGGCCAGCAGCGAGAACAACCGCTCGGGCCACAGGGTTTGGCGCGCGAGCACCGCGCGATCACCGCCGTCGTGCACCAGGCAGATCACCGCCGGATCGATCCGCGGGAACTCTTCCTGCCGGGTGACCGGGTCGATGCGCCCCCAACCCGCCTTGATCGCCTTCGTGGGCGACCCGTTCACGGGGCTGAACCTGGCGGCGTCGTGCCAGTTGAGCAACGCGGTGGCGGTCGCGACGAGCTGCGCGCTGGTGTCGTCCATCACCTGTCCGGCACGGCGCAGGTCGAGTACCTCGACGTCGCCTTCTTCGGGCGCGACCAGCGCCGCGCGGACACCCCACACGTGTCTGCCGTCCGGCCGGCGACCGAGGAACACCGCACCCGCCGGGGGCTCGTCGCCGAGCGTGCGAGCGTCGCCCAGAACGACCTGACCGTCGGAGATCAGCACCTGGTTGCGCGAATCCACCCGCAGCACAGCGGCATCGGGCCAGCCAGCCTGGGCGGCATCGACGTCGGTGCGCAGCTGGTCGGCACGATCCGCGCCGATCCGGGACAGCAGCGGAACGTTGCGCAGCTGGAAGGTCGGTCCATCCCCCGTCGCTTCGCTCGGCCCCACCGGATCAGTGCTCAGTGCTCTGCGCTGCGCACGTGCAGCAGGCGGTCGCCGGGTTCGAGCGCGTCGACTTCCGGTGAGTCGACGCGCAGCAGCTCACCGTTTCGGACCACGCCCAGCACGATGTCGGGGAGGTGTCGCGCCGAACCGCCCACCTCCTGGCGCTCGACTTCGCGTTCGGCGATCGCGAAACCCTGTTCGGGGGTGAGCAGATCCTCCATCATTTCGACGACGCTCGGCGTCGAGGTCGCGAGGCCGAGCAGCCGGCCCGCCGTCTCCGAGGACACCACCACCGAATCGGCGCCGGACTGCTTGAGCAGGTGCCTGTTCTCCGCCTCCCGTACGGCCGCGACGATTTTTGCCTTGGGCGCCAGCTCCCGGGCGGTCAGCGTGACCAGCACCGCCGTGTCGTCCCGGTTGGTGGCGACGACGATGGCCGACGCGTGCTGCGCACCGGCCAGCCGCAGCACGTCGGATTTCGAGGCATTGCCGTGCACGGTGACCAGCCCGTTCGTCGCGGCTTGTTCGAGGACGGTCTGATCGGTGTCGACGACCACGATCTCGCCGGGGGGCGTCCCGTCGCCGATCATGGCGTCTGTGGCGGTCCTGCCCTTCGTGCCGTAGCCGATCACGATGGTGTGGTTGCGCACTCTGTTCCTCCAGCGCTGGATCTTGAGGGCCTGGCGTGACTGGGTGGTCAGCGTCTCCACCGTCGTGCCGATCAGCACGATCAGGAAGGCGATCCGTAACGGGGTGATGACCAGGACATTCACCAGCCGCGCGCCGGGGGTGACCGGGGTGATATCGCCGTAGCCGGTGGTCGACAGAGAGACCGTGGCGTAGTAGAAGCAGTCCAGGAAGGACAGCGGGTCGTTCTGGCCGCCGTCGCGGTAGCCGTTGCGGTCGATGTAGACGATCAGCACCGCCGCAAGAAGTGCCAGCGACGCGTAGATGATCCGGCGGAAGATGCGTTGCCCCGGGCTGATGAACCTTTCCGGGATGCGCAGCACTTCCACCAAGGCGGCGTCCGGTCTGGAAGTGAGAGCATCTTCGGCGGCACCGAAACGGCCCAACCTACGTCCGTCCACGCTGGCCCGTCATCGCGGGGCTGCCGAGGGGGCCGATGGGCACGGGCACAATGCTCTCATGACACAGACCACAGAGAGCGCGACCGGGGCAACGAGGGCAACCCGGATGGGGGCGATGCTGCTCGGCATGGGCGCGCTGCACTTCGTTGCGCCGAAGCCCTTCGACGGGATCGTCCCCACCGAGCTTCCCGGCACCCCGCGGTTCTATACCTATGCGTCGGGGGTCGCCGAAGTGGCGACAGGCGCGCTGCTATTGACGCCGCGGACCCGCCGGTTCGGCGGCCTGGCCGCGGTAGCGCTGTTCCTGTCGGTGTTCCCGGCCAACGTCAACATGGTGCGACTGTGGTGGGACAAGGGATGGCCGGCACGAGTCGCCGCAATCGCCCGGCTGCCGCTGCAGGTGCCAATGATCGCTCAGGCGCTCAAGGTCTGGCGCGCAGAGCCCTGACCTGACTCCAGCAGTGCTGCTAATTCCGTTGCGCCAGGCAGATTTTCGGGCACGACCGTGCGTCCCGAATGCACGTAGTGGAATGCTGCGCGCACGGAGTCTTCGGGGCAACCGGTGAGCGCGGCCCACGCCAGCCGGTACACCGCGAGCTGGACGGCCGCCTGCCGCAGCTCGCCGGCGGAGGAGGGTGGCTCGCCGGTCTTCCAGTCGACGACGGTCGCGCCGCCCTCGGCGTCGGCGAACACGGCGTCGATCCGTCCGCGCACGACAGTCTCCGCCAATGTCATCTCGAACGGCACCTCGACGTCCAGCGGGGTGCGTGTTGCCCACAACGACGCCGTGAATGCCTCCTGCAATGCGCCGAGGCGCTCAGCATCGGCGACCGCGGCGTCCGCCGCACCGGGAAGATCTTCGAGATCGAACAAGCTCTCGTCGCCGTAGAAGCGCTGCACCCAGTTATGAAAGGCAGTTCCCAGCAACGCATTGGGGTCGTGGCGCATGGGCAGTCGGCGGTCGAGCCGCTGCGCGGCAGCCACCGGGTCACGACCGATATCGACCAGGGCACTCACCGAAATTTCTTGCGGCAGAACGTTGTATATGGAAGTCGGCGTATCTGCGCGTTCTGCGAGCAGGGCGTCGACGTCCGCCGCCCAACCCTCCGGGTCGTCCGCGTCGTCGGCTGGTTCCTGCCCGGCCGCCCGAACGAGCGCTGCCCCGCGCGCAACGTCGGCGCGCCTGGAGCCCAACGGATCGGACGGCCATACCGTCTCGATGACGTCGTCGCGCAGAGGATTTCGCTCGCCGGCAGCCGGAGCGGGCGCCCAGTGCTCGATCACCCCACACGGATCGCCGGCGGCGGCCGCGGCGTCGATGATGTCCTTCAGTTCATTGAGGAAGTCCGAGGGGCCGCCGGGCTTGGCCGCAGTGGGGCCCCAATGGTGCCCTGACAGCAACAACGTGTCCTCCGCGCGCGTGATGGCGACGTACAGCAACCGGCGTTCCTCGTCCACGCGCCGTTGCTCGAGCTGGCTTCTGTGCCGGTTTATGCTGTCAGACAACTGCTTTCGGTCGGTGACGTCGGAGGCGTCCAGTACCGGCACTCCGTGCACGCCGTCTTGGGTGCGATCACCGCGCAGCAGTGGCGGCAGATCCGAGGCGTCGGTCAGCCAGGTGCGCGTCGACGCGGTGGACGGGAAGATGCGGGTGGTCAGGTGCGGCACCGCGACCACCTGCCACTCCAATCCCTTTGCCGCGTGCACGGTCATGATCTGCACTCGGTCGCTGGAAACCGTGATGTCGCCTGGCGGCAGGCCGTTCTCTACGGTCATCGCGGCGTCGAGGTAGGCCAGCAGACCCGTCACCGATGCCGTGGACCGGTCGGCGTACGCGGCCACGGCGTCCGCGAACGCGTCGAGGTGCTCACTGCCGGCCCAGCCCTCCGACGGGGACCGGCCGGCCCTGACCTCGACGTCCACGCCGAGCACGCGCCGAACCTCGGCAACGAGATCGGGCAGCGGGTGAGAAAGGCTGCGGCGCAACGCCGTAAGCTCGCGGCCGAGCGCGATGATGCGCCGGTGACCCTCGGCCGAATAGCGATTCGACGGACCGGGATCGCCGATCGCGTCGGCCAGGCACGCGGACTCGGCGTCCGGCGATGCGAGAGCAGCGATCGTTTCCAGCGACGGCGGCGCGTCCGTGCGGAGGTCGAGTTCGGTTGCCCGACGCCACAGCGCCGCGATGTCGCGGCCGCCGAGACGCCATCTCGGACCCGTCAGCACCCGTATTGCCGCCGAACCTGCCGCGGGGTCGGCCACCAGCCGCAACATCGCGACGACGTCGGCGACCTCGGCTATCCCGAGCAACCCGGCCAGCCCGACGACCTCGGCCGGGACGCCGTACGCGGCCAGGACATCGGCCATCGGGGCCGCATCGGAGTTGCGCCGGACCAGTATGGCAGCGGTGGGCGGTTGTGCCCCAATGCTTTTGGCTGCATGGTAGCGGCGCGCCAGATGCGCGGCCACCCAGTCGCGCTCCTGCCGTACGTCGCCGAACAGCGCGCAGCGGATGGTGCCCGCAGGTGCGTCCGGCCGTGGCAGCAGCGTGCGAACCGCCACCGAGCGCCGCCGGGCCTCAGCCGACACCGCGTTGGCCAGGCGCAGGGTCTGCGGCGGATTTCGCCAGCTGGTGCGCAGCTCGACGGTGGGCGCGGGAGTTCCGTCGCCGCGGCAGAAGTCGGTGGCAAAGCGCGGCAAATTGGTCGCCGACGCACCGCGCCAGCCGTAGATCGACTGAATCGGATCGCCCACGGCGGTCAACGCAAGCGTCTCGTCGACTCCCCCGCCGAAAAGGGCCGACAGCGCGACACGCTGGGCGTGGCCGGTGTCCTGGTATTCGTCGAGCAACACGACGCGGAATCGGCTTCGGAGCTCTTCGCCCACCTCGGGGTGCGCGACCGCGAGCCGCGCCGCCTCGGCCATCTGCTGGCCGAAGTCCATCACCACGTCCGCCCGCATCCGGGTGTGCAGCGCATCGACGAGCGGCACGAGCTGGGTGCGTTCGTGTTGCACTGCGAGCAGTCGGAGCAGCCACTGGCTGGGCCCGCGATCGCGCTGGTACGGGCCCGCGGGCAGCGTATTCACCAGCCGTTCGAGCTCGAGGTGGGTGTCGCGCAGGTCGGCGGTGTCGACGAGGTGCTCGGCCAATGCGGACGACAACCGCAGCACCATCGCGGTGATGGTGGCCGGGCTCTTGTCGGTGTCCAACAGCCCGGGATAGTCGCAGACGACGCGAAAGGCCAACTGCCACAGTTCAGTTTCACTGAGCAACCGGGTGTCGGGTTCGATCGGCAGCAACAGGCCGTGGTCGCGCAGCAGCGTGCCGGCGAACGCGTGGTAGGTGCTGACGGTGGCGGGTTCCGCGTCGGCGCTGGTTGCACGAAGGCCTGCGCCCGCAAGCCGCGCGAGTCGTGACCTCACTCGGCGCAGCAGCTGGCCGGCGGCCTTGCGGGTGAACGTCAGGCCGAGCACCTGGCCGGAGTCGGCGTAGCCGTTGGCGACCAGCCACACGACCCTGGCGGCCATCGTCTCGGTCTTGCCGGCCCCTGCGCCCGCGATCACCACCATCGGTCCTGGCGGCGCGGCGATCACCGCGGCCTGCTCATCGGTGGGCGCGGGGAGGCCGAGGGCGCTCGCGAGCTCAACGGGGCTGTGAGTCATCGGCGATTCTCCCAGGCGGGGCAACTGGTGCGCACCGGACAGTGGGCGCAAGTGCTGTTGACGCGGGCGGGAAACTCGGGACCGGACGTGGCGGCGGCGGCTTGGTGCACCACCTGTCGCCACTCCCCCGCAGAGTCGGGGGTAAGCGCATCCTGATCACGCTCGACGATGCCCGGCTTGCCGAGATACACCAGCCGGCCGCCACCGGGTTCGTCGCCACCGGGGGCCAGGCCCGCCGCAATCGCGAGCTGATACATCGCCAACTGCGCGTGGCGCTGTGCGTCGTCCTTGGTGACCGCATTTCGGCCGGTCTTGACGTCGACCACGACGAGCCGGCCTTCACCGTCGCGCTCCAGTCGGTCAATGCGGCCGCGGACCTTCACATCGGGCAGATCCGGCTTCTCGCTGACCAGCACACCGTCGACGTCGACCTCGGTGGCGACCTCGGTCAGCTGGTAGCGGGTCTGCTGCCGCCACTGGTAGAACGCAGACAACATCGCCTTATGGCGCGCGAGCTCGTTATGCGAATACCACTTGGCCTCGAAAGGCAATGCCTCCCAAATCTTTTCAAGTCGGTCGAGCTGCTGCGCCTCGGTGCCGCCGTCAGCGGCGATCAGGGTGTGCACCAGCGAGCCGAGTGTTGGGCGCAGATCACGCCCGTCGGTGCCGCCGTGGCGCTCGAGCAGCCAGCGTAGCGGGCAGTCGGCAACCGTCTGCAGCGTCGACGGCGACAGCGCGACCGGACCGCCGTCCGACAGCGGCTGATCGGTGCTGACCAACAACATGCCGTACCAGGCCGACGGATCCGCACCCGGCACACCCACGGTGGCTAGACGCGCTAATTGCGTTGCCGCCCAACGTCTCCGACTTATTTCGACAGCACCCTCGGGCGCACACACCACCGCTCGCAATCGGCCGACCAGCGCAGAGGGAGTGAGGGTCCGGGGCGCGGCGACCGGCTCCTGGCCATCGGGATCGTCGGCCCAGCGCGCCAGCTCGTCGACGAACACCGACGGCACGGCCGCGTCGTCGGCATCGCTGTCGACGGCGGTAACCAGCACCCGGCGGCGGGCCCGTCCCAGTGCCGCCACGAGAAGGCGGCGCTCATCGGCCAGCACGGGCGCCACCCGCGACACGGGAGCGTCGAGGCCGTCCAACACGTCGACGAGTTCCTGGGTCCGAAGCACCCCACCGCGGGGGACGGCGTTGGGCCACAACCCTTCCTGCAGACCGGCGATGACCACGAAGTCCCACTCGCGGCCCACCGCCGCGTGCGCACTGACGAGTGCGACGGCATCGGGCTCGATCAGCGGCTCCCGCTCCGGGGGATGAAGGGTAAGTGTGCGGACATGGTCCACGAGGCCGCCCACAGTGGCGCCCGGAGTGCGCTCGGCGTAGTCATCGGCGATGTCGAAAAGCGTGGTGACGGCGTCCAGATCTCGGTCGGCTTGCGCGCCTGCACTACCGCCGCGCACCCTGGCCCGCATCCAGCGCTGCTGCAGACCCGATCGACTCCACGCGTGCCACAGCGCGAATCGGGGGTCGTCACCGGCGACCCGGGCCGTCGCATCCAGCACTGCCCGGACCCGTCGCAATGCGGCCGCATGCGGGCCCGCAAGAGACTCCGGGGCGGAGCTGTCGGTGAGGGCCTCGACGAGAAGAGTGCCGAAATCAGCGGAGAGGCCGCCGCGTCGACGCAGGCTTCGGCGCAGCCCGCGCAACGACACCGGGTCGACGCGTCCGATCGGGCCGGTTATGAGAGCCAGCGCCTGCGAGCCCGTGAGCCCGTCGGTGGTGGCGGCCAACACGGTCAGAAGCGCGTCCACCGCGGGATGCTGGACCGGCGGGGACGCGGGCGCGGGGGCGCGCACCGGGACACCGGCGGCCGAAAGCGCCCGCGGCAGCTGGACCGCCGCCCGCGGAGTCGACCGGACGATCACGGCCATCTGCGACCACGGCAGCCCGTCGACCAGATGCGCACGACGCAGTGCATCG
>JAVHWG010000362.1:0-9270 GCA_032159965.1 Mycobacterium sp. | reverse complement strand
AGGTGCCCGACACGGGGTCGATCTTCATCGTCGGTGGCGGCAAGGTGCAGCGCGCGGCACTGTTCCAGAATGCTGGAGTGACGTTCCCCACCGTGCCGTCTGTCGACGACGTCGCCGACAAGTGGGGCGAGATCGACGATCTGTCGGCAGCGGAGCACGCGACCTTCTCGCTCGGCTGACATCTTGAAGGCCGTTGTCGCCGAGGAACTTTGCGGTCCTGCGGGCTTGGTGTACAAGGACGTCGACGACATCCCCGACGAGGTCGAGGGCGCTGTGGTGATCGATGTGCGCGCAGCCGGGGTGTTGTTCCCCGACTTGCTGGTGATCCGCGGCGAGTATCAGATGAAGGCACCTCCGGGTTTCATCCCCGGCGCCGAAGTGGCCGGTGTGGTGGTGTCGGCGCCGGAGGGTTCGCGCATCGTGCCGGGTGACCGGGTTTCCGCGGCAGTGATGAACGGCGGATACGCCGAACGGATTGCGGTGCCGCCGGACAACGTGTTTAAGACGCCACCGGATCTCGACGACGCAGAAGCGGTTGCATTGCTTCGCAATTACCACACCATGTATTTCGCACTAGCGCGCCGCGGTGCTCTTCGGCCGGAGGAGACGGTCCTGGTGCTCGGCTCCGCCGGGGGTGTCGGAACGGCTGCGGTGCAAATTGCGAAGGCCCTGGGCGCCAAGGTCATTGCAGCAGTGCACCGGCCCGCGGCGATCGGTTACGTGTCGACTCTGGGTGCCGATGCGGTGGTGCCGTTGACCGACGGCTGGCTGCAAGCGGTGCGGGAGATGACCGACGGCAAGGGTGTTGACATCGTCGTCGACCCGATCGGCGGTGATGTCTTCGACGACGCGGTCCGGGTGCTGGCCCCCGAAGGACGCCTGTTGGTACTCGGCTTCGCGGCGGGCGGCATTCCGATGGTCAAGGTGAACCGACTGTTGATGCGTAACGTCGCGGTCATCGGGGTGGGCTGGGGCGAATACTTTCTGAAGCATCCCGGCGCTGAGCAGCTATACGGCTGGGGCGTAAGTCAATTGATCGCAGCGGGTCTGCGGCGTCCGCCGCCGGTCAGGTACCCGCTGTCGAAGGCTGCCGAGGCTCTCCAATTGCTGGCCGACGGTGGCGTGCTGGGAAAGCTCGTCCTTGAGCCGTGCGCATGAACGCTCTCGGTCTACTGCTGGTCGCATTCGCCATCGCAGTCGGTCTGGCCGGCATCGTCGTGCCGCTGATACCCGGAATGCTGTTGGTATACGGCGCAATCCTGGTGTGGGCGGTAATCGAGCACACCGTGGCATCGTGGGTGACGCTCGCGCTCGTCACGGTGGTGGTGGCGGCGACGACCGCGGTCAAGTACATGTGGCCGGTGCGGCGCATGCAGCGAGCCGAGGTACCGACGTCAACCCTGCTGATCGGGGCGGCACTGGGAGTGGTCGGGTTCTTCGTCATCCCGGTGTTCGGCCTCGTGGTCGGTTTCGTGGCCGGCGTGTACATTGCGGAGTTCCGGCGCCGGCGCGATCATCGACGTGCGTGGGCCTCGACCGTGCACGCTGCCAAGGGAGTAGCGCTGTCGCTCGGCGTCGAGCTGACGGGAGCCGTTACCGCCACCGTGATCTGGGCGGTGGCGGTGGTCCTCACGTGAGGGCGGTGCGCACCGCTTCGACCTGTTCCGGGGTCACTCCGGCCTCGCGAAGGTAGTTGTCCAGCGACCCGAACTCATCGTCGATTGCTTGCCTTGCGACCTCGAGGTATTGCGGTCGCACACCGAGGACTTCGTCGGTCAGGCGCGCCTCCGCCAACTCGAAAACGTCGTTGGATTCCCCGCCGCGGTTGCGGACATTCTCCAGAATGGCCGCCCGCAGTTCCGGTACCGCGGCGTTGCTGGCCAGATAGTCACGCATGATCGCGTCGCGATCTACCCCGGCCGTCTCCAGCACGACAGCGATCGTGAAACCCGTGCGGTCCTTACCGGCGAAGCAGTGCGCGAGCACCCGGCGCTGCTGGCCCAGCAGGGTCACCATCCGGTGCACCGCGCGCTGAGCCAGACGCGACCGGGCGATCCGGTCGTACTCTTCTTTCATGTATCGGGCGGCGGCGTCTCCCACCGGCTCACCCTCAGGCTTTTCGGTCATCATCTGCTGGAAGGCGTGCTCGTGCGGTGCGTCACCGCCGGGCGCAACGGTCTCGACGAACGGCAAATGGTGGATCTCGACGCCGTCGGGTACCAGTCCCGCTCCGTGCCGCAACAGTTCGGAACCCGAACGGAGATCCGCCACGTCGGTGATCTGCATGCGGGTCAACTCGGCCCGGCCCGCGTCGGCGAGGCTGCTGAGCTCACCGCTACGGTAGAACACCCCCGGCCGGATGCCGGTGTTCTCGGCCACATCGCGAAAGTTCCATGCACCTGGAAGCGTCGGCACTATTGCGTCACCGCAGCGGCGAATGCGCTTTTCTCGCCGCCCACTTCAGCGCGAGCGATGGTGCGCACATGCACCTCGTCGGGTCCGTCGAAGAGGCGCATCGCACGGTGCCATGCGTACAGCCTCGCCAGCGGCGTGTCGTCGCTGACCCCAGCCCCGCCGTGAACCTGGATCGCACGGTCGATGACGCCGCAGGCAACCGTCGGCGCAACGGCCTTGATCTGGCTCACCAACACGTGGGCCGCCTTGTTCCCGTGCTGGTCGATGGTCCACGCTGCCTTCTCGCACAGCAGCCGTGCCTGATCGATTTCGTTGCGGGATCTGGCAATCGACTCCCGCACCACGCCCTGGTCAGCCAGCGGACGGCCGAACGCAATCCGCTTCTGCGCACGGTCGACCATCAACGCCAGGGCCCTCTCGGCTGCGCCCAGTGCGCGCATGCAGTGGTGGATGCGGCCAGGTCCCAGGCGAGCCTGGGCGATCGCGAAACCTGACCCATCCTCGCCGAGCAGGTTGGTGACGGGTACCCGCACGTTGTCGTAGATGATCTCTGCGTGACCGTGCTGGTCGTGCCAGCCGAACACCGGGAGATCCCGCACGATCGTCACACCGGGCGTGTCGACAGGGACGAGCACCATGGACTGCTGCTGGTGGCTGGCCGCCTCGGGATTGGTGCGGCCCATCACGATGAGGATCTTGCAGCGCGGGTCCGATGCCCCCGATGTCCACCACTTGCGGCCGTTGATCACGTAGTCCGCGCCGTCGCGCACGATCGACGTCTCGATGTTGCGGGCATCGCTGGACGCCACCGCGGGTTCGGTCATCGAGAACGCGCTGCGGATCTCACCGGCGAGTAGCGGCTCCAGCCACTGCTTGCTCTGCTCCTCGGTGGCGAACAGGTGCAGGGTCTCCATGTTGCCCGTATCCGGTGCCGCGCAGTTCGTCGCCTCCGGTGCGAGTTCCATGCTCCAGCCGGTCAGCTCGGCCAGCGGCGCGTAATCGGCGTTGGTCAGGCCCGACACCGACGGCAGGAACAGGTTCCACAGCCCGCGTTCGCGTGCGAGCACCTTGAGCTCCTCGATGATGGGGGGCACCGTGTGGTCGGCGGGCCCCTTCTCGGCGCGATAGCGCTCGTACTCGGCCTCGGCGGGGAAGACGAACTCGGTCATGAATGACGACAACCGCTTGTGGTAATCCTGTGCCTTGGCCGACATCGCGAAGTCCATGGCCGTCACCTTACTTCCGCCCGGTGGCCATCTTCCCCGCCCTGGGCGGGCACACTACTTCTCGGTCAGTGCCCTCGCGATGACCAGACGCTGAATCTGGTTGGTGCCCTCGAAGATCTGCATGATCTTGGCCTCGCGCATGTAACGCTCCACGCGATAGTCGCGGGTGTACCCGACACCGCCGAACACCTGGACCGCGTCGGTTGTCACCTTCATCGCGGCGTCGGTCGCGGTGAGTTTGGCGACGCTGGCCTGCGTCGAGTAGGGGCGTCCGGCGTCGCGTCGACGAGCGGCGTCGAGGTAGGTGGCGCGGCCGGCGGTGACCGCCGCGGCCATGTCGGCAAGAACGAAGCCCAAGCCCTGATGGTCGATGATCTTGCGACCGAACGTAGTTCGCTCGTTGGCGTAGCGGACTGCCTCGTCCAGCGCCGACTGCGCCAGTCCCACCGCGACGGCCGCGATACCCAGCCGTCCTGCGTCCAGAGCCGAGAAGGCGATTTGCAGACCCTGGCCCTCGGCACCGATCAGCCGGTCTCCGTCGATACGCGCGTGGTCGTAGAAGGCCGACGTCGTCGGCACCGCGTGCAGCCCCATCTTCTCCTCGGGCTTGCCGAACGACAGCCCTGGCAGGTCGGCGGGCACCAGGAAGCACGAGATGCTCCTACTTCCTCCCCGGTCGCTGCGCTCCAGCCCTCCGGAGCGAGAGCCCTCCCCGGTGCGGGCGAACAACGTGTAGAAGTCGGCACGGCCGCCGTGGGTGATCCACGACTTCGAGCCGTTGATGTCATAGGACCCGTCGCCCTTCGGCACGGCCGCGCAGCGCAAAGCTGCCGCGTCGGACCCGGCCTGAGGTTCCGACAGGCTGTACGCCCCGATCTGCTGGCCGGCCAGCATGTCCGGCAGCCACCGGGATCTCTGTTCGTCCGAGCCGAACGCCAGCAGGGGATGGCAGGAGAGGCTGTGCACACTGACGGCCACCGCCACCGCGGCCCACCGTGCCGCGATTTCCTCGAGAACCTGCAGGTAGACCTCGAACGGTTGGCCACCGCCGCCCCACTCCTGCGGTTGCGGCAGACTCAAGAGCCCGGCCGCGCCGAGTTGGCCGAATACCCCCTCGGGATATGATTCCGCTTTCTCATGGGCGTCAACGATCGGCGTCAGGACTTTGTCGGCGATGTCACGGGCAAGAGAGACGAGATCAGCCGCCTCCTGGGTAGGCAGCAGGCGGTCGACGGGCATGCACATATGCATACCGCAGGGGTAGTCCCTCGGGGGAAGTAGAGATGACAGAACAGCAGACGACCATCGGTGTGGTCAGGGAATCGTCGGACGGCGAACGCCGGGTCGCGCTGGTCCCCAAGGCGGTGTCCGGGCTCGTCGCACGCGGGCTCGGCGTCGTGGTGGATTCGGGCGCGGGCGAGGGTGCGCTGCTTCCCGACGACCTCTATACGGAGGCGGGCGCGTCGATCGGTGACGCGTGGGGTGCCGACATCGTGGTGAAGGTCGCGCCACCGGCTGCCGACGAGGTGAGCAAGCTTCGCAAAGGTCAGACCCTGATCGGGTTCCTGGCGCCGCGGAACTCCGACAGTCCGGTGACTGCACTGCGGGACGCGGGGGTGGCCGGCTTCGCACTGGAGTCGATCCCCCGGATCTCCCGGGCACAGGCCATGGACGCGTTGTCGTCGCAGGCCAACGTCGCGGGCTACAAGGCGGTGCTGGTGGCAGCGTCGGAGGCGACGCGGTTCTTCCCCATGCTGACCACGGCGGCCGGCACGGTGAAGCCCGCGACGGTGCTGGTGCTCGGTGTCGGGGTCGCGGGCCTGCAGGCCCTGGCCACCGCCAAGCGCCTCGGAGCGCGCACTACCGGCTATGACGTTCGTCCGGAGGTCGCCGAGCAGGTTCGCTCGGTCGGTGCGCAGTGGCTGGACCTGGGTATCGATGCGGCCGGCGAAGGCGGATACGCGCGGGAGCTCACCGATGAGGAACGCGCGCAGCAGCAGAAGAAGCTGGAGGAGGCGATCACCGGCTTCGACGTCGTGATCACCACCGCGCTCGTGCCAGGTCGTCCGGCGCCGCGGTTGGTGACGGCCGAGGCAGTCGAAGGAATGTCGCCCGGCAGCGTCATCGTGGACCTGGCCGGCGAGACCGGCGGCAACTGTGAGCTCACCGAGCCCGGCCGCACAGTGGTCAAGCACGACGTGACGATCGTGTCGCCGCTGAACCTGCCCGCGTCGATGCCCGAGCACGCCAGCGAGCTCTACTCCAAGAACATCACCGCACTGCTGGAGCTGCTCGTCAAAGACGGAAAACTTGACCCCGACTTCGGCGACGAGGTGGTCGCGGGTGCCTGCGTGACGCGCCAGACGCCGGAAGGAGACGCATAGATGTACAACGGCCTACTCGCCAACCTGGCGATCCTCGTGCTATCCGGATTCGTCGGTTTCGCGGTGATCTCCAAGGTGCCCAACACCTTGCACACGCCGCTGATGTCGGGCACCAATGCGATCCACGGCATCGTCGTGCTGGGCGCGCTGCTGGTACTGGGCACCCTGGATCACCCGAACCTCGCGCTGCAGATCATCCTGTTCGTCGCGGTGGTGTTCGGCACGCTCAACGTGGTCGGCGGTTTTGTCGTCACCGACCGGATGCTCGGAATGTTCAAGGGCAAGAAACCAACTGCGGCTGGTGCGGACGTCGCGTCGACGAACGGGCAACCGAAGTGAAGAACCTCGATTACCTCGTGCTGGTGCTCTACATCGTCGCGTTCGGGATGTTCATCTACGGCCTGATGGGGCTCACCGGACCGAAGACGGCGGTGCGGGGCAACTGGATCGCCGCGGTGGGTATGGCCCTTGCCGTGGCGGCGACGTTCATCGCCATCCGCGACACCACGAACTGGATGCTGATCATCGGCGGCCTGGTACTGGGCGTGGTGCTCGGCGTGCCGCCGGCCCGGCGCACGAAAATGACCGCGATGCCGCAGCTGGTGGCGCTGTTCAACGGCGTCGGCGGCGGAACGGTTGCGCTCATCGCGCTCGCGGAATTCATTGAGACTGAAGGGTTTTCGTCATTCAAGCACGGTGAGGAGCCGACCGTGCACATTGTCGTGGCGTCGCTGTTCGCCGCGATCATCGGCTCGATCTCGTTCTGGGGGTCGATCATCGCGTTCGGCAAGCTGCAGGAGATCCTGCCGGGGCGCCCCATCGGGATCGGTGGTAGGGCGCAGCAGGGGCTGAATCTGCTGCTGTTCCTCGCGGCGGTCGCGGCCGCCGTGGTGGTCGGGCTGGCGGCGCACCCGGGCGGGGGGACGTCGCTGTGGTGGATGATCGGGCTCCTGGTCGCAGCCGGTGTGCTGGGTCTGATGGTGGTGCTGCCGATTGGCGGCGCCGACATGCCCGTGGTGATCTCGCTACTCAACGCATTGACCGGGTTATCGGCAGCCGCAGCGGGTTTGGCGTTGAACAACACCGCTATGATCGTCGCCGGCATGATCGTCGGTGCGTCCGGCTCGATCCTGACCAACCTGATGGCCAAGGCGATGAACCGGTCCATCCCGGCGATCGTCGCCGGCGGGTTCGGCGGCGGCGGCGTGGCAGTATCGGGTGACGACGGCATCGAGCGCACCGTGAAGTCCACGTCGGCCGCCGACGCGGCGATCCAGATGGCCTACGCCAACCAGGTGATCGTCGTTCCCGGCTATGGACTGGCCGTGGCACAGGCGCAGCACGCGGTCAAGGACATGGCCGCGCTGCTCGAGGGCAAGGGCGTCCCGGTCAAGTACGCCATCCATCCCGTCGCCGGCCGGATGCCCGGACACATGAACGTGCTGCTCGCCGAGGCCGACGTCGAATACGACGCGATGAAGGAGATGGACGACATCAACGACGAATTCGCCCGCACCGACGTCGCGATCGTCATCGGCGCCAACGACGTCACCAACCCGGCGGCACGCAATGATGCGAGCTCGCCGATCTACGGCATGCCGATTCTCAACGTCGACAACGCGAAGTCGGTGATCGTGCTGAAGCGGTCGATGAACTCGGGATTCGCCGGCATCGACAACCCGCTGTTCTACGGCGAGGGCACGACGATGCTGTTCGGCGACGCGAAGAAGTCGGTCAGCGAGGTCACCGAGGAGCTCAAGGCGCTGTAGCCCATACCGCCTTCCCGCCGCGGGCGGTCATACCAACTCGATCGCCTCGGCGATAGACGGCAGAATCCTGCCGGGTCGGAACGGATAGGTCTCCACCTCTTCAATGGATGTGGAGCCGGTGAGCACCAGAATCGTGTCCAGTCCGGCCTCGATGCCCGCCACGACGTCGGTGTCCATCCGGTCACCGACCATCACCGTGTTCTCCGAGTGTGCCTCGATGCGGTTGAGTGCGCTGCGGAACATCATCGGGTTGGGCTTGCCGACGAAGTAAGGAGCCCGCCCGGTGGCCTTGGTGATCAGCGCGGCAACCGAACCCGTTGCGGGCATGGGACCCTCGGCTGAGGGGCCCGTGACGTCGGGATTGGTCGCGATGAATCGGGCGCCTGCCAGGATGAGCCGGATGGCCTTGGTGATCGCCTCGAACGAGTAGGTGCGGGTTTCTCCCAGAACCACGAAATCAGGGGCGACGTCGGTGAGGGTGTAGCCGACGGCGTGCAGCGCGGTGGTCAGCCCCGCCTCACCGATCACGTATGCCGAGCCGCCGTGCAACTGGTCGTCAAGGAACGTCGCGGTCGCCAGCGCTGACGTCCAGATCGACTCCTCGGGGACATCCAGGCCCGAGCGGGCCAGCCGCGCAGCGAGGTCCCGCGGCGTGAAGATCGAGTTGTTGGTCAGCACCAGGAACGGGCGCTTCCGTTCGGCGAGCCGTTGCAGGAATTCCGCGGCGCCCGGTAGTGCCTGTTCCTCACGTACGAGGACCCCGTCCATATCGGTGAGCCAGCACTTCGCTTCTTCGCGCATGCGTCCAGTCTGTCAACCACCCGTGCGTCGGCGTGCCCGGCCCGGGATCCAGACTGATGTCATGAGCAACGAATTGTTCCGACTCGACGGCAAGGTGGCGGTCGTGACCGGCGGCGGTCGCGGTATCGGCGTGATGATCGCCCGCGGATTACTGCAGGCGGGTGCCAAGGTGTACCTGTGCAGCCGGAAGGAGGACCAACTCGACGCCGTCGTCGACGAGTTGTCCGCCGACGGCCCGGTAGCGGCGATACCTGCGGATGTGGGCACCGCAGAGGGCGTGCAGACGCTTGCGGGCGCGCTCGCCGACCGTGAGGACTCGATCGACGCCCTGTTCAACAACGCGGGCGTGGCCTGGGGTGAATCCTTCGAGGACTTCCCCGAGTCGGGCTTCGACAGGATCTTCGCTGTCAACGTGAAGGGCGTCTTCATGCTGACCCGCGCGCTGGTTCCGATGCTGCGGGCCGCATCGACTGCTGACGACCCGGCGCGTGTGATCAACACCGGCAGCATCGACGGCCTCCGGCCGCCCGAGCGGGGCAGGGACAACTTCAGCTACAGCGCCAGCAAGTCCGCCGTCCACATGCTGACCCAGCACCTGGCCGGCGAACTCGCCCCCGAGATTCTGGTCAACGCGATCGCGCCCGGGCTGTTCGAGTCCCGGATGACGAAGGAGTT
>JAVHWG010000309.1:0-2976 GCA_032159965.1 Mycobacterium sp. | reverse complement strand
CGCCGACTGAACCGGCTCCTACCTTAGTAACCATGAGCGGTCCATTCTCATAGAAGCAGCCTTACGCCTGGCCGAGGGCACCCGTTCTCGCACGGAATGTCGTCTGCACATCGCAACCGCTCGCCGCGCAGGCGGGCCTGGCGATGCTCGCCGAGGGCGGAAGTGCAGTCGATGCGGCCCTTGCGGCGGCGATCACACTGACGCTGGTGGAACCGGTGAACAACGGCATTGGCGGGGACGCCTTTGCAATCGTCTGGGACGGAAGGCGTTTGCACGGTTTGAATGCCTCCGGTCGCTCGCCCGCGGCCTGGACGCCGGAGTATTTCAGGGATCAGCGGGTCCCCGAACTGGGGTGGAACTCGGTGACCGTCCCCGGCGCCGTTTCTGCGTGGGTCGAGCTGCACAAGAAGTTCGGCAAGCTCCCGTTCGCGCGGATCTTCGAGCCCGCGATCCGCTACGGCCGCAACGGGTTTCTCGTCTCCCCGACGATCGCCCGTCAGTGGGCGGCGCAGGTGCCCTTATTCGAATCGCAACCGGGCTTCGCGGAGGCGTTCCTGCCGGGTGGCCGGGCGCCAGCGCCGGGGGAGTGCTTCAGCTTTCCCGAGCACGCGGCGACGCTTGAACAGATCGCGGACACGACCGGCGAGGCGTTCTACCGGGGCGAGCTCGCCGAGAGGATGGAAGCACATTCGGCAGCGAACGGCGGAGCCATGACCGCCGCCGACCTCGCCGCGCACCGCGCCGACTGGGTCGGCACGATCGGCAACGGCTACCGGGGCTACGCGATTCACGAGATCCCGCCAAATACTCAGGGCATCGTGGCATTGGTCGCGCTAGGCATCCTCGAGCACTTCGACATGGCCTCGTTCCCAGTGGATTCGGCCGATAGCGTGCACCTGCAGATCGAGGCACTGAAACTCGCCTTCGCCGACGCGCTTACCTATGTCGCGGACGCCGATTACATAACGGTGCACCCGGAACAACTTCTCGATAGGGACTATCTGCAGCAACGCGCGGCTCTGATCGACCCGCAGCGAGCCCAACATGCGACAGCGGGGAGCCCGCCTAAGGGCGGCACTGTGTACCTCACAGCCGCCGATGACTCCGGGATGATGGTGTCGATGATCCAGTCCAACTACATGGGCTTCGGCTCGGGTGTGGTGGTGCCTGGCACGGGGATTTCGCTGCAGAACCGCGGTACGGCCTTCGTCACGGTGCCGGGGCACCCTAATCGTGTAGGGCCGCGAAAACGCCCGTACCACACCATCATTCCCGGCTTCATGACTAAGGACGGCGCACCGGTGATGAGCTTCGGGGTCATGGGCGCGAGCATGCAGCCGCAGGGGCATCTACAGGTTGTAGTGCGCATCGTTGACTACGGCCAAAACCCGCAGGCAGCATGTGACGGTCCGCGCTTCCGCTGGGTGCAGGACATGCAGGTGAGCGCCGAGGGGGGGTTCCCGCCGGGAACGCTGGAGGAGTTGCGGCGCCGGGGCCACGAGATCGTCACGGTGGATGACTACCAGTTCGGCAGCTGCCAGGCGATCTGGCGGCTCGACGAAGGCTACCTCGCCGCCAGCGAGCCCCGTCGCGACGGCCAGGCCGCAGGTCTGTAGGCGATCCGATCTACCCCGGTACGGGCCGGCCGTACCGAGAGTGCGTGGCCGTTTCGCCATGTCATGCATGCCCGCTCGTGCTAATCCGGGTTGACGGCACATCGTCGTCGGTGTCACCGCGAGCCAGGCTTGCCAGCGGTTCGGAGTCGATGATCAACACGCTTCTGCCCCCGAGCCGGATCCACCCGCGATAGGCGAAGTCGGCCAGCGCCTGGCTGACCATTTCTGGTGACGCGCCGACCAACTGGGCGATCTCCTCATCATTGAGATCGTGGGTAACGCGCACCGAACCGTCTTCCCGAGTGCCGAAGCGATGGGCCAACTGAAGGAGCCGCTTGGCGACCCGTCTGGGAACGTCCGTGAAGATCAGATCGGCCAGGTCGTTGATGCGACGCAATCGGCGAGCTAAGACCCTAAGCAGCTGGTCGGAAATATCGGGGTGGTCAGATATCAAGCGGCACAGCGCTTCACGGCTTATCGGCACCGCCTGGACCGCCGTGATAGCGCTGGCGCTGTAGGTACGCGGTCCCGGGTCGAAAATCGATAATTCACCGAACATGTCCGACGGGCCCAAGATCGTGAGTAGGTTCTCATGGCCGTCGGGGAACCTGTGCCCGATCTTGACCTTCCCCGAACAGATGATATACAGCGTGTAACCGGGCTCTCCGGCCGTGTATACGGTGTGGCCAG
This sequence comes from Mycobacterium sp., assembly GCA_032159965.1. Classification (GTDB taxonomy): domain Bacteria; phylum Actinomycetota; class Actinomycetes; order Mycobacteriales; family Mycobacteriaceae; genus Mycobacterium. The sequence goes on along the minus strand of JAVHWG010000309.1, from coordinate 670 downwards.
GCGGGAAGTCGACAGGATAAAGCTGCTCGGCGAGCGCAGAGAGGGCCCCAGCCTCGACGCTGCGAAACAAGCCGGCCCTCAAGAGAATCTTCTCCAGATCGGTCCGCGCTTGCGGTGAGACCCAATCGTCGACGCGCGGCATCAGGTCGGTGTTGATATCTGCCGGGGCGTTGGGCATGTCACTTCTCCGATCTTGCGGCCACTTGGTACCTGTCACGATTGCCGTCAAGCGAGCACATGTCGCCACGGCTGACGGCCATCACCACTCCATGCCAGCGGGAAACTTCGCCTCCCTGCCAGCCGCCAACGCCGATTCCTGCGCGCGGCGCCCCCCGTACGCCACACGCAGACCGGCTCTAGTCGATGCCAGCTCATACCGAAATAGCGACTACCGCCTCCAGCCCCACGGGTACCAGTTGCCCCAGCCGCCGTGCCAATCACCACCGCCGTGCCAGTCACCACGGCCGTGCCAGCCGCCATGGCCACCGTGCCAGTCGGTGGCGACGACCGCCGGCGCGGTACAAACCGTCGCACCCTGACCGGTCGGTGGTTGCGCCATTGCTGTTGGTGCAGCGGCGATCGCAACCGCGGCAGCTCCGGCCGCCAACGCTGACGTGATGTACTTCAACCCGATTCGCATGATGGTTTTCCTTTCATTGCCTATCTGTTT
>JAVHWG010000303.1:0-11167 GCA_032159965.1 Mycobacterium sp. | reverse complement strand
CGTCCTGCTTGGCCTTGCGGACAGCCATCGACAACAACCGCCGAATCCGGCCCGCCACAGCGTCTTTGGTCATCGGCGGATCCGCGAGGCGGCCCAACTCCTCCAGCGACGCCTGCCGGTGCTCGACCCTGAGCCTGCCTGCGGCCGAAAGGTGGTCGGGCACCGTGTCCCCGAGGATGTCCAGAGCGCGCTCGACCCGGGCAGCCGCGGCCACAGCCGCGCGCGCCGAGCGCCGCAGATTTGCGTCGTCGAAATTCGCCAGCCGGTTTGCCGTGGCCCGCACCTCGCGGCGCATCCGGCGCTCTTCCCATGTCAACCGGGTGTCCTGGGCGCCCATCCGTGTGAGCAGAGCACCGATGGCCTCGCCGTCGCGGACCACCACACGGTCGCTGCCGCGCACCTCGCGGGCTTTCGCACTCACTCCGAGCCGGCGCGCCGCACCCACAAGCGCCAGCGCCGCCTCGGGACCGGGGCAGCTGACCTCCAGCGCCGACGAACGGCCAGGTTCTGTCAGCGAGCCGTGCGCCAGGAACGCACCGCGCCACGCCGCCTCCGCGTCGGCGACGCTGCCGCCGACGACGTGCGCGGGCAGTCCGCGCACCGGCCGCCCGCGCAGATCCAGTAGTCCGGTCTGACGCGCCAGCGCCTCTCCGTCCTTGGCCACGCGCACCACATACCTGGTGCTTTTGCGAATACCGCTGGCCGACAACACGTGGACGACCGCGTTGTAGCCGTACAGGTCGAAGATGTCCTTGCGCAGCCTGCGCGCGATGATGCCGAGGTCGACCTCGGCCTCGACGACGACCCGGCCCGCGACGATGTGCAGTCCGCCGGCGAAGCGCAGCAACGAGGCCACCTCGGCTCTGCGGGCGCTCACCGAGTTCACGATCAGCCTGCTCAACTCGTCCTTGACTTCAGCGGTCATCGCCACGGCTCGTCACCTCCCGGTCCAGTCAGACTCGGTCCATTCGACGGACCGGCCGCGGAGGCCGGGACCGACGGCACGGCCGAACCGCGGGCTCGCACGCTGTCCAAGACCGCGGCCAACTTAGCCGGGTCATGTAGAGATGTACCAGGCCGGGCGACGTCAGCAAACCTCACGTCCGCATTGAGCAGTGCCGCGGTGCGACGGACCTCCTGGCGCTCGCGGTCGCTCGGTACCCGTTCGCCGTCGACGACGATCTCGTCGACGTAGAAATCCGGGGCGTGCTGCGAGAGCACATGCAGGTGCCGCTCAGCAGAGAAGCCGGCCGTCTCGCCGGGCTCGGCGGCAAGGTTGAGCACCACCGCGCGGCGCGCAGCGGTCATCTTCAACGCCGCGGCGAGACCTGGAACCAGCACGTGCGGAATCACACTCGTGAACCACGAACCGGGGCCCAGCACAACGAGATCCGCATTGAGAATCGCATCGACAGCCTGACGGGTCGCAGGCGGATCGCCGGGAAGCAGCCTGACTCGTCGCACCTTTCCCGGCGTCGTCGCCACGGCCACCTGACCGCGGATCACCCGGAACATCCGCGGGTCGGACTCGAGCCCCGCCACGTCAGCCTCGATCTGCAACGCGATCGGGCACATCGGCAGTACCCGGCCCTTCACGCCGAGGATCCTGCCGATCTCGTCCAGCGCGGCCACCGGATCGGCCAGCACCTCATTGAGCCCGGCCAGCAGCAGGTTGCCGATCGGGTGCCCGGCCAGGGCGCCGCTGCCGCCGAAACGGTGCTGCAGGATGGTCGCCCACAGACGTCCGTACTGACTGTCAGATGCCAACGCCGCCAATGCCATTCGAAGATCCCCCGGCGGCACGACGTCGAGCTCGCTGCGCAGGCGACCCGACGAACCGCCGTCGTCGGCGACGGTGACCACCGCGGTGACGTGCGGGGTGAGCCGCCGCGCGGCGGACAACGTGGCGTACAGCCCGTGCCCTCCGCCGAGGGCGACGATGCGGGAACTCATTCGCGGCCCAGATCCCGGTGCAGCACCCGCACCGACAGTTCGTCGTTGGGTTCCAAGCGCTCGGCCAATGCCTCGGCTATCGCGACACTGCGGTGCTTGCCGCCGGTGCATCCGATGGCGACCGTCATGTAACGCTTCCCTTCACGACGATATCCGCTGACGACCAGCGACAACAGTCGATCGTAGGTGTCGAGGAATTCTCCGGCACCTACTTGCGACAACACGTAATCACGCACGGCGGGCGACTGCCCGGTTTGCGGTCTGAGTTCGTCGACCCAGTGCGGGTTGGGAAGAAATCGCACGTCCATCACCATGTCGGCGTCCATGGGAAGCCCGTACTTGAACCCGAACGACTCCACCGTGACACTCGTCGTCCCGACCGCCTCGCTGCCGAAGGCTCGCTCGATGCTTTCCCGAAGCGCGCGCACCGACAGCGCCGACGTGTCGATGATCAAGTCCGCGCCCTCCCGCAGCGGGGCGAGCATCCTACGTTCGCGGGCGATCCCCTCGCCGAGCGTCTGGTCGCCTTGCAGCGGATGACTGCGTCGATTCTGCTCGTAGCGTCGGACCAGTATGTCGTCGGACGCCTCCAGGAAGAGCACCCGAGGAAAGATCTCTCTGGTCGCCAGATCACTGCGCACCCAGTCCAAGTCGCCGGTGAAGCCCCGCGAACGCGCATCCAGCACGACGGCCAGTTGGGTGATCCGGGATCCGGCCGCAAGGCCCAGATCGACCATCTGCGCGATCAACTCCGGCGGCAGGTTGTCCGCGACATACCACCCGAGATCCTCCAGCACCTTGGCCGCAGTGCCGCGACCGGCGCCGGACAGTCCGGTCACCAGGACGACGTCGATGCCGGACTGCGCCGCAGTCGCATCATCCTGAGGGCCGTCCCGCAAGTCCCCACCCGTGCCCTGATCCGTCATCCCGATGCCCTGGTTCGATCATCGCTCATCGGCGCGCCGTCCGCGTCGGTTCCCACGGAATCGAGGCCGCCGAGGGCCTCCAGGACCGCACGAGCGGTCGCAGCACCGATGCCCGGGACGGCGGTCAGCTCCTCGACGCTCGCCTGCTTCAGCTTGGCCACCGATCCGAAGTGCGCGACCAGCGCCTTGCGCCGGGCCTCCCCCAGGCCCCGCACGGCATCCAGCGCCGAGGAGGTCATCCGCTTGGAGCGCTTGCTGCGGTGATACGCGATGGCGAACCTGTGCGCCTCGTCGCGGATGCGCTGCAACAGATACAGGCCCTCGCTGTTGCGGGGCATGATCACGGGGTCCGGCTCGGCGGGTACCCACACCTCTTCCAGGCGCTTCGCCAGCCCGATAACCGCGACGTCGGAGATATTGAGCTCGTCGAGCACGCCCTGCGCGGCGTTCACTTGCGCCGCGCCGCCGTCGACAACGAAAAGATTTGGCGGGTAAGCGAATCGACGGACCTTGCCGTTCTCCGTCGGCTCGCTCCGCGTTTCGGCGAGGTGGCGCCAGAACCGCCGCCTGGTCACCTCGGCGATGGACGCGACGTCATCGGACCGCCCGCCACCGGCGGCCTCCCTGATCGCAAAATGCCGGTAATCGGACTTGCGGGGCAGTCCGTCCTCGAACACCACCAGGGACGCCACGACATCGGTGCCCTGCACATGGCTGATGTCGACGCACTCGATCCGCAGCGGCGCGGCGGCGAGTCCGAGTGCGTCTTGGATGCTCTGCAGCGCTTCAGATCTCGCGTTGAAGTCACCGGCGCGTTTGAGCTTGTGCAGAGCGAGCGCCTCTTGGGCATTGCGCTGCACGGTTTCGGCCAGCGCCCGCTTGTCGCCGCGCTGAGGGACGCGCACCAACACGCGTGACCCGCGCAGCTGCGACAGCCACTCCGAGACTTCATTCACGTTCGCGGGCAGCACCGGGACCAGTACCTGGCGGGGCACCGGGTTTGTGTACTCGTCGGCCGCGCCGCCCAATTCGGCCTGATCGCCGTAGAACTGCGTCATGAACTGCTCGACAAGTACCTCACGCCCAGACTGTCCCGGGTCGCCGGACTTCTCGACGATCCAGCCTCGCTGTCCGCGAACCCGTCCGCCACGCACGTGGAACACCTGTACGGCCGCTTCCAGCTCATCGTCGGCGAACGCGACGACGTCGGCGTCGGTGCCGTCACCGAAGACCACGGTCTGCTTCTCCAGCGCACGCTTGAGGGCCGACAGGTTGTCCCGAAGCCGCGCGGCCCGCTCGAAATTCAACTCCGCGGCGGCCGCATTCATCTGCTGTTCCATGTCGCGGGCGAGCCGGTCTGTCTTACCCGAGAGGAAGTCACAGAAATCCACCACGATCTTGCGGTGCTCCTGTGCGCTGACGCGCCCGACGCACGGTGCCGAGCACTTGTCGATGTAGCCGAGCAGGCAGGGCCGGTCAATTTGGCTGTGGCGCTTAAACACTCCCGCCGAGCATGTCCGGGCCGGGAACACCCGGGTGAGCAGGTCCAGTGTCTCGCGGATTGCCCACGCGTGGGAATACGGGCCGAAGTAACGCACACCCTTGCGGCGCGGTCCTCGGTAGACCATCAGTCGCGGGTATTCCTCGTTGAGAGTGACCGCGAGGACTGGATAGGACTTGTCGTCGCGGTAGCGCACGTTGAACCGCGGATCGAACTCCTTGATCCAGTTGTATTCGAGCTGCAGTGCCTCCACCTCGGTGGACACCACCGTCCACTCGACGCTGGCCGCCGAGGTCACCATCTGCCGGGTGCGTGGCAGCAGGCCGCTGATGTCGGCAAAGTACGAGTTCAGCCTGCTGCGCAGGCTCTTGGCTTTGCCGACGTAGATCACCCGGCCGTGCTGATCGCGGAACCGGTAGACGCCCGGCTCCACGGGGATCGACCCGGGGGCGGGTCGGTACGTCGCGGGGTCGGGCACCGTTCCAGGTTAGTACCGGCATCCAGACGTCCCGGTGATTACAGTCAGGCAGTGCGCACCGGAACCCTCGCGGCGATGGCGATGGCGACCGTCACCACCGCTGCTCTCGTCATAGCCGGCCAAGCCGTGGCGGCGCCAACGCGTGGTGACGGCTGCGCCGTCGTTGCGAACGGCGTGCCCACGCAGAAGGCGGTGTCCACACAGACCGGCGGCCCTGAGCTTGCCACCGCGTACCGCAGGGACATGGTCGCGGTGGCAACCGCGCATTACTCGGTGGCGACGGCCAACCCCCTTGCCTCGCAGGCGGCGTGCCGGGTGCTGCGGACCGGGGGCACCGCGGCCGACGCTCTGGTCGCCGCGCAGGCCGTACTCGGCCTGGTCGAACCGCAATCGTCCGGCATCGGCGGCGGCGGGTTCATCGTCTACTACGACGCGCAGTCGGGCACCGTGACGGCCTACGACGGGCGTGAGGTAGCCCCGGCCGCGGCGACGGAGAACTACCTTCGCTGGATCGACGACGGCAACCATGCTGCGCCACAACCGGATCCGCGCGCGTCCGGCCGGTCGATCGGCGTACCTGGAATTCTGCGGGTGCTCCAAATGGTGCACGACGACTACGGGCGCACACCGTGGCGTGACCTGTTCGGTACTGCGGTCTCGCTCGCCGACGACGGCTTCGCCGTCAGTCCCCGCCTCGCCAGCGCGATTGCCGGTGATGCCGCTCGCCTGCGTCTGGACAAGGCGGCGGCCTCCTATTTGCTGACCCAGGACGGCGGTCCCAAGCGCGCGGGAACCTGGGTGACCAACCCCGCATACGCGAAGACGCTGTCGGCCATCGCGTCCAGCGGGGCCGACGCGTTCTACACCGGTGCGATTGCCCGCGATATCGTCGCCGCGGCGACCGACACGTCGTCTGGCCGTACCCCGAGCCTGATGACCACCGATGACCTCGCCGGCTATACCGCGAAGCGACGCGAGCCGTTGTGCACCGACTACCGTGAGCACCAGATCTGCGGAATGCCGCCGCCGGCGGGCGGCATCGTCGTCGCTGAAACCCTGGGCGTTCTGCAGCATTTCCCGCTCGGCGCGCACGGCCCGACCCATGTCGATGCCAACGGCGGCCGACCTTCGGCACTGGGCGTGCATCTCGTGTCGGAGGCTGAGCGGCTCGCGTACGCGGATCGCGACTACTACGTCGCCGACCCGGATTTCGCGCCTTCGCCGGGCGGCTCCCCGCAGACGCTGACCGACCCCGGCTATCTGGCCGGGCGGGCGACGATGATTTCCGAGGCGTCCACGATGGGCACTGCCCAGCACGGCCCGTTCGGTTCGCCGCCGTCGTCATCGCCGCCGGTGGTGGAACACGGGACCAGTCAGATCAGCGTCGTGGACTCCGCGGGCAACGCCGCGTCGATGACCACCAGCGTGGAATCCAGCTTCGGGTCCTTTCACATGGTCGACGGCTTCGTGCTGAACAACCAGCTGACCGACTTCGCAGCCGACCCGGTCGGCTCCGACGGGGCTGCCGTGGCCAACCGGGTCGAACCGGGCAAGCGCCCGCGTAGTTCGATGTCACCCACCCTGGCGTTCGGCGCGAGCGATACAGGGCGCGGACCGCTCTACGGGGTGACCGGCTCACCGGGTGGTGCCGTCATCATTCAGTTCGTAACGAAAACGCTTGTGTATCTGATTGATTGGAATCTCGATCCGCAGCAGGCGGTGTCCGCCGTCGACTTCGGGGCGGCGAACTCGCCGGTGACCAACGTCGGCGGCGAGCACCCCGCTATCGACAACGCCGACAACGGCGATCACGATCCACTGGTTTCGGAACTACGGGCGCTGGGGCATCAGGTCAGCGTGGCCGACCAGTCAAGCGGGGCGTCGGCGATCGTCCGAACGCAGGCCGGCGGGCTGCTCGGCGGAGCTGACCCGCGGCGCGAGGGCGTCGTCATGGGCGACACGTCCTGAGTCGTCGACGACCCTCGGCCGGTACCGCTCGACAAGCTCGCGCACCGAGTCCATCGCGGCGACGGCACGGCCCTTGTCGACCGCCTGAATGGCCATCAAGGGCACGTACTCGTCGTCGGGAAGATCGACACGCGCCCAGCGCGCGCCGACGGGAAACGACACACCGACAATGTCGGACCAGGCAAAAAACTTCTCGCCCAACATGTTCCGGACAGCCAGCCCGGACTGGCCCACCCGCAGCCGCGGCCGGGCCAGTAGCAGCACGGCAGCAGCCAGTATCACACCCAGACCGGCCATCGCGACCTGATCCGCGGTCTGGAACAACACACCGGTGGAGCCGATCTTGAGCAAGGCGCCGACTGCTATGTGCGCAACCAGGATCAGCAATGCAGCGCCGTAGGCGAAATACGGAGTCAGATGCGGACGCACCTGCAGCTCCCAGTTCTGGGCGCTAGAGCTCATGACCGCGCAACTGGTGCAGGGTCAGCGCCGTGGACAGCGCAGCGGCGGTGGCTTGTGCGCCCTTGTCCTCAGTGGAAGTCGGCAACCCCGCGCGGTCGAGGGCCTGCGCCTCGTCCTCCGTGGTGAGCACCCCGTTGGCGACCGGAGTCGAGGCGTCCAGCGAGACCCGGGTGAGGCCCTGGGTGACCGCGTCGCAGACGTAGTCGAAATGCGGTGTCTGACCCCGGATCACGACACCGAGCGCGACGACCGCGTCGTGCTTGCGTGCCAATTCCTGTGCGACGACCGGGATTTCGATAGCACCAAGGACTCGCACTACCGTCGGCTTCCTGACGCCCGCTTTCTGCGCCAGACGCTGAGCGCTGTCCAGCAACGCATCACAGATGGTCTGGTGCCACGTGCTCGCGACAATGGCCAGCCGCAGACCCGACGCGTCCAGGTCCGGCATGTCCGGGACGCCGTGGGCCGGACTCATGCGCGGACCCTCAAAGAGCACCGCCGAATTCGCCGGGTTGGTGGTCGAAGTCGTCGAGGCCCGCGAGGTCGTGGCCCATCCGGTCGCGCTTGGTGATGAGATACCGGATGTTCTCGGCATTCGCGCGCACCGGCAGCGGGACTCGCTCGAGGATGTGCAGCCCGTATCCGTCGAGTCCGACGCGCTTGGCCGGGTTGTTCGTCAAGAGCCGCATCGAACGCACCCCGAGGTCGTAGAGGATCTGCGCCCCCAGACCGTAGTCGCGCGCGTCCGCGGGCAACCCGAGTTCCAGGTTCGCGTCGACGGTGTCGGCCCCCGCGTCCTGCAGTTGGTAGGCCTGCAGCTTGTGCAGCAGACCGATGCCCCGGCCTTCGTGACCGCGCATGTAGAGCACCACGCCACGGCCTTCGCGCGCGACCATCGCCATCGCCGCATCCAACTGCGGTCCGCAGTCGCAGCGGCGGGAGCCGAAGACGTCTCCCGTCAGGCATTCGGAGTGCACCCGTACCAGCACATCTTCGCCATCGCCGACGTCGCCGCGCACCAGTGCGACATGTTCGTCTTCCTCGTAGATGCTGGTGTAACCGACGGCACGGAATTCTCCGTGGCGAGTGGGGATACGCGCTTCGGCGATCCGCTCCACGTGCTTCTCGTGCTTGCGGCGCCATTCGATGAGATCGGCGATCGAAATCAGCGCCAGGCCGTGCTCGTCGGCGAACACGCGCAGTTCGTCCGTCTGCGCCATCGCGCCCTCGTCCTTCTGACTGACGATCTCGCATATCGCACCAGCGGGCTGGAAACCGGCGAGCTTGGCCAGATCCACGGCGGCCTCGGTGTGCCCGGGCCTGCGCAGCACCCCGCCGTCCTTGGCGCGCAGCGGTACCACGTGCCCGGGGCGCGTGAAATCTTCTGCAACGGCGGACGGATCGGCCAACAGGCGCATCGTCGTCGCGCGGTCGGACGCTGAAATACCGGTTCCCACACCATTTTTCGCATCTACCGTCACGGTGTAGGCGGTACCGTGCTTGTCCTGGTTGACCGCATACATAGGCAGCAGACCGAGGCGGTCGCAGATCTCCCCGGCCAGCGGCACGCACAGATACCCCGACGTGTAGCGCACCATGAAGGCGACCAACTCAGGCGTGGCCATCTCGGCGGCGAAGATCAGATCGCCCTCGTTCTCCCGATCTGCGTCGTCGATGACGACCACCGCCTTGCCGGCGGCTATGTCGGCGACAGCCCGCTCGACGGAGTCCAACCGGGTCACGGGTCCAACCTGGTCATGGCCGGGTACTCCTTCGGGCGGCGGCGCGGCGCCAACAACGGCGCTGCTACCGCTGAGTCTAATGACTGCTCGTCAGACGCCGTCCGTCGTGCTCAGCATCACAGGCGACCAGCGGTGCGGCACGCACCCGAGAGGAATCAGCAGGGGTCGCCCGGCGGGGTGTAATACGGCTCACCCTCAACCGTGTAGCAGGGCACCTCGCCGGGAATGTACGGGTCGTTCGCGGCCGCGATCGCCGCTCCCGTCGCCACGTCACCGACGATGTTCGTGCAGCCACCCACGCCGACATGGCGTCCGCGCGCGCCCGCACAGATGTCGGCGTCCGCTGCCGGTGCCACCGCAACCGGCACGACGGCCATGGCCATCCCCACCGCCAGAGCTGCTGCCAGCTTCTTCATGTCGAATTCCCCTCGCTAGCCCCGCCCACGGTCATTATTGCGGGAATCTGTGAGCCGCGCCGCAAAACGACGCTACGGACAGGCCACGCAGCCGTTCGCGCGCCGCGGTGTTACTGCGTGTAGGACGCTTCGACGCTGTTGCCGTAGGCGCCGAGCTCGGGTCTGTTGCCGGCCTTCGCGGGATTCTTGTCGACCTTGCCGTTGCCCTTGCCGAGCGCCGGACTCGAGGCGGAGTCGTCGATGTAGCCCGTGGGAGTCCAGTGGCCCTTCGTCGACTGGAGATGGAAGTCGGCCTTCGGGGCGTCGACGAAGAGCGGATCAGCGGAGGGCACGATGCCGTCCCCGAAAGCCACGTCGACGCCGCGATTCTCGTAGTCCGTCTGCACCATCGAGTAGGAGATGTTCATCTTTACCGTGCCGCAGCCCCCGTCGCCGCAGCTGGCCAAGAGGTCCGACTTGTCCTTGTTGCCGAAGAAGATCGAGTTCGTGATCGTGTAGTCGTCGGCGGCTCTGTTGCCGTTGTCGAGGGCGAAACCCGCGCCGGGCGCGCCGCAGCCGACCTCCTTCGCGTTCACGTTCGTCATGTAGTCGAACCTGCCGATCGTGGGGCCTGTGCCGTCCGGGCCGGCGTCGACGTATAGGTTGCCGCCGCAGTTGCCGTCGTAGATGTCGTGTTCGCTGATGCAGGTGGCGGAGTCGTCGCAGAAGAAGCCGCCGCCGTTGATGCCGGCTCTGTTGTTCCGGTAGACGTTCCACGAGAGGTTCGCGGTCGTGTGCTGGCCGCCACCATTGTTTGCGCCGACGTAGAGGCCGGCACCCCAACCCGTCACCTCGTTGTCGAGGAACATGTTCCCGGTGATGGTGAGCTTGTTGCCGAACAGGTAGATCGCGCCACCGTGGGAGCTCTCGGGTTCTGTTCCTGCGTTGTTGGCCACCAGGTTGTCCGCGAACGTGACCTCGCTCTTGTCGAGCCCGTCGTCAAGCGCGCCGGCGCCGCCGCGGCCGCAGGTGTTCTTCGTGAAGACGTTGCCCTTGATCGTGGCTTTGACGTTCGAAAGTGAGAACGCGGCGCCGATGAGCGCCGGGTCGTTGCAGTTGTTGTCGTGAATGTTGTTGTTCGTGATGTCGAAGCGACCCATGAAGTAGGTCGCGCGGGAGATCGCCTGCGCGTAACCGCTGATGTCGAAGCCGTCGATCGCGACGAGTTGGTCGTCCTTCGGCGCCGGATCATCGGCCTTGTAGAAGGACCCCCCGCCGATGCCGCTCACCTTTGAGACGTACCTCGCCGAGTCGCGGACCGTGAAGTCCGTACCGGTCTGGAAGCCACCCGCGAGGGTGAAGAACTTCTCACCCGGCGCGAGTTGCTCGCCGGAGTACGTGCCTTCGGCGACGCAGATGATGTCGTTGTTCTTCGCCGCTTCGACGGCAGCCGTGATCGTTTTGAACGGCGATGCGGCGATGCCCTGTCCGGCACCCGCCGCATCGACGAAGGAGCTACATTTTGGTATCTCGCGCGTGCCCGCGGCCGGAACACCGTGCGGCGCACTGTCCTCCGTCGTGCCGCTGCCGCCACTACTGCTGCGATTACCTCCGGTCGGCGAAGCGCACGCGCCCACAAGGACGGATCCAGCGAGCATCATGGCAAAGAGCCCAACGCTGACGATCGATGCGCGTCGCACGATGAATGATCCTTCCGGCACACGGCCTGGGTTGGACGTGAA
>JAVHWG010000249.1:0-24364 GCA_032159965.1 Mycobacterium sp. | reverse complement strand
CGACGACGACCTGGCTGCCGCGCACCGCGTGTTAAGCGCGCTGGTCGCCGCCATGCAAGCCTTCGAAGAAGACCTCAATCGCGCCTGAGCAGCTGAAGTCAGTCTGCACTCAGGCGATGGTCGCCGCGGAGCAGGCCTTCCACGTTCCGTCCTCGTTCTTCCATTCGGCACGGATACTCTTGCTCTCGCCCTCAGCGGACACGCGAATCGTCAACTGGGCCTTTGTGCCGGAGATCTTGACGTCACTGAGTGCCAGTCCGATATCTCCAGCCTGGAACAATGCCTCAAAACTCTCGATCTCGGCTTCGAAGCGCTCGTCGGGAGCAGCTCCGGCACAAGTCAGTTCCCGCATGCGCTCCTTATCGTGGTCGACCAATGCCGTGAAGCGTGCGCGAAGCGAATCGCACACCTTCTGTTCCTCGTCGTCGTCCACTGCACATTGAATTTTCGCGGCGTACTTCTCCCCTTTCGATTCCCAGGGCTTTTCGACGAGTAGCCAGATCCCGACCCCCCCAGCGCTCAGGACGAGCGCGGCCGCACACACCGCGATAACGACGTTTCGCCTGCGTGTGTCCGGTACCCACAGCGGCCAGCCCGCCGGAGGTGGTCCCCACGCCGGGTCCGGCTCCCAGCCGGGGCCGGGCTGCCAGCGGCGGGGCGGCGCAGGCCAATTCGGTGGCGAGTTGAAACGCATCGCCTCACGCTAGTGTCCGCGACGGACCGCTGTCTGATCAATCGCGCCGAAGCGTTGCCTCCTCGAGGTCGAGTCCACGCAGGGCCGCGCGCAGCACCTCGTCGTCGATGCGCCCCGCGTCGCGTTCCGAGATGAAGGTATTCCGTTCGGCGGCAAGCATTTCCAGCCGAAGGCGCTTGAAGGCGGACGCCGGGCTCTCACCGATCTCGTCGTCACTGCGGCCAAGTTGCTCCCACGCAGCATTGCGGCGTCGCTCGTTCCAGTGCTGCAGGATCGTCGCCGCGTTCTCGTGGACCTCCGTGGGGCCGCGTTCCTGTTGCTCCGCGAGTACCTCGTCGAGCTTCTCGGCTGCCGCGCGGGTAGCCCTGTCCTGGGCAGCCGCAAGCTTGACGGCATCCTGATGAACATCGTCGCTGTGCACACAGAACCGCCGGATCACCCAGGGCAGCGTCAGCCCGTGCAACAGCAGCGTGCCGACGACCACGATGAAGGTCAGGAACACGATGTGCGGCCGACCCGGGAATGGCGCCCCTGACACCGTCGTCAGCGGCACAGCGAAAGCGGCGGCCAGGGACACCACGCCGCGCATGCCTGCCCACGCGAGCACGAACACCTGCCCCGGCGCGGGCTTCGGGTCGCCTTTTCTGCTTCCCGCGAACAGGGTCCTCGGCAGATACGCGAAGACGTAGATCCACACGATCCTCACCACAATGACCGTGACGAACACCGCTACCGAGCACCAGATGACGCCCAACGCGGGCATCCCCTTGAGCTGCCGGACGACGCTGGGCAGCTGAAGCCCGATCAGCAAGAAGGCGACCGCCTCCAAAATGAGCTGCACTGCCCGCCATACCGCCTGATCCTGCAGTCGGGTCGCGTAACCCGCATGCGTGGACCTTTGGCCCAGCATCAACGCCGCGACGACGACGGCCAGGACACCGGAGCCGTGGATGGACTCGGCGACGAAATAGACGACGAACGGGGCGACCAGCCCGATCGCGCTTTCCATCACCGGGTCGTCGAGGAGCCGGGACCGGATGAAGTCGATGACGACGCCGAACACCACGGCGACGACGACGCCACCGACCGCGGCCAGCACGAAAGTGACCGCGCCCTGCCCCCAGGACACCGCGGCGCCGACCGCGGCTGCCAGCGACACCTTGTAGAGGGTCAGCGCGGTCGCGTCGTTCAGAAGGCTCTCGCCGCCGAGCAGCGTCATGATCTGGCGCGGTAGGCCGAGTCGGCGGCCGATCGAGCTGGCCGACACGGCGTCCGGCGGTGCGACGATCGCTCCCAGCGCCAGCGCGCCGGCCGCCGTCAACTGCGGCACTGTGTAATACGCGACGAAGCCGACCGCGAATGTCGTGGCCAGCGGGAGCCCGACTGCCAGCAATGCGATCGGGCGGATGTTCTTGCGCATCGCGACATAACTGCTCTCCAACCCGGCCGACCACAGCAGCGGAGGCAGAATCACCGACAATACGAACTCCGGCTCTAGCTCGACTGTGGGCACGCCCGGAATCAAGCCGATGGCCAGGCCCGCAACCACCAGGACCAGAGCCGACGACAGATGGTAGCGACGGGCCAGCGCCGCGACGAGCACGCCGCCGACGAGCAGGAGCAACAGTGACGCGATCACGTGCCTATCCTTGAGCAGCATGCGGCGACGCGCACCCAAGCCCCCCGAAATCTGTGAGCACCTGAGCGCTGCTGCGACCGCGGAGGAGCCCGAGCCGCGGACGCCCGGTCGGTGCGAGGAATGCGCGGAGCTCGGTGAATCGTCGTGGGCGCACCTTCGAATGTGCTTGACGTGCGGGCACGTCGGCTGCTGCGATTCCAGTTTCCATCGGCATGCGACTCGGCATTTCCACGACACCGCTCATCCGGTGATGCGTTCGGCTGAGCCCGGCGAGACGTGGCGCTGGTGCTACGTGGATGTGGAGCTGGGCTGAAGTCCGGCCGAATGGTCGCTCGGGCCAGGCTTGCTCATCTGGCAGGCTGACCACGTGACAGACGGGACGCGGCCACGGACGGTGATGCTGCTGGGCGCCGGTGAGCTGAGCCGTGAGCTCGTCACCGCCTTCCAGCGGCTCGGCGCGGTGGTGATAGCGGTCGACCGCTACGCGGGCGCGCCCACCCACGACATCGCCGACCGCAGCGTCGTCACGAAGATGACCGACCCCGACGAGCTGACCGCGCTGATCGAACGTGAGGATCCCGACTACGTCGTGACGGACGCGGTCGACCCCGGCGGGGGTCCCGTCGTCGCCAACGACGCTCTGGAAGCGATCGGGGAGCGTGGCCTCGCCGACGTGGTGCCGACGGCGCGCAGCAGCCGGTTGAGCATGGACCGCGAGGGCCTGCGCCGCCTTGCCGCGGACGAGCTGGGTCTGCCCACCGCGCCGTTCTGGTTCGCCGGATCGGTCGGCGAGCTGACAGCCGTCGCGCAGCACGCCGGCTTTCCGCTGGTGGTTCGCCCGGTGACGGGAGCACCCGGCGAGGGTGATTCGGTGCTGCTGCGGCCGGAGGACGTCGCGCCGGCGTGGGACCGCGCGGTCGCTGCGGGAGGCCGGGTCGCGAATGCCCGTGTCATGGCCGAGACGATGGTCGAAATCGACTATGAGCTGACACTTCTGACCGTTCGAAGCACAGGCCGGATCGGTCCGCGGGTGCACTTCTGCGAGCCGATCGGGCACCGGCGGGAAAGCTCCCGGATGCTCGAGTCTTGGCAGCCGCTGGCGATGACCGAGGCCGCGCGCGAAGCGGCGCGCTCCATCGCCGCCCGAATCGTCAACGCGCTGGGCGGTCGCGGGGTCTACAGCGTCGAGCTGCTCGTCAAGGGCAACGAGGTGTACTTCGTGGACGTCAGCCCCACGCCGTCGGACACCGGCATGGTCACGCTGCGCACGCAGCGGCTGACGGAGTTCGAACTGCACGCGCGCGCGGTTCTCGGCCTACCGGTGGACACCATCATGGTGACCCCGGGGGCTGCGCGTGTGGTGTACGCCGAGTCGCAGGCAGATGCGTCCGGCGCGCAGGCAGACGACGTGCACACTGAGCGCGCCACCCAGGCACTCCTCGACTCGCTCACGATCCCGGAAAGCGATGTGCGGATCTTCGGACGTTCTCCCGGCCATCCGCAGCGCAGGCTCGGGGTGGCACTGGCCACTGCGGCGAATGTGAAAACCGCGCGCGACCGGGTGTCACAGGTCGCCGCCGCGCTGCAGAAGTACTGGCCGCCCAGCGGCGCCGGCGAAGAGAATATGAAGAAGAAGAAGGATTAGTGCTCGAGGACGACGACGAGACGTCGACGCCATGGCCCTTCATCGGTGCGCTGGCGGTATTTGCGCTCATCGTGATCGCAGTGCTGATCTACACGCTGACCCGCGGTGACGGCCTCACCGAGGAACAACGGGTGGGTCGCTCGGCAGTCGGTCAGAACGACGCCTTGCAGCGCCTGGACTACGGCGATTTCCGCAAGTTCACCTGCGCTTCTGAGCAGGCGACCGAAGCTTCAGTCCTTGCTGCGCAACGAGATTCGGCGGCGACGAACGGTGCCCGGTTCGTGGACGACGTGAAGGACGTCAAGATCGACGGCGAGAAGGCGACCGGGACCGTCGCCTACCATTTCGACAAGCAGCCGGACAACAAACGCACGTCGCCGTTGGCGTTTGCCAAGCAGGATGGCCAGTGGAAGGTCTGTTCGGCGTACCGCTGAGCGCTCGCGCGAGCGGCAGTTGGCGGTATGGGAGACTCGGGAACGTGAGCTACGCAGGTGACATCACGCCCGAGGAGGCTTGGAAACTGCTGAGCGACAACCCCGACGCGGTGCTGGTGGACTGTCGCACCGATGCCGAATGGCGGTTCGTCGGGGTGGTCGATATCTCAGATCTGGGCCGCGATGCGGTGTACGTCCAGTGGTCGACTACCAGCGGTCAGCGCAACGATCGGTTCGTTCAGGACCTGATCGACGCCGGCATTTCGCCGGGGGAGCGGCCGGTGGTCTTCCTGTGTCGCTCCGGCAACCGGTCGATCGGTGCGGCCGAGGCGGCCACAGCCGCGGGAATCGCACCGTCCTACAACGTGTTAGACGGCTTCGAAGGAAACCTGGACGCGTCGGGCCACCGGGGTGGATCAGGCTGGCGCGCCGTCGGTCTGCCGTGGAGGCAGTCATGAGCAGTCCTGAATCGGGGGTGCCGTCGGTTCGCAAGCCCAAACCACTGCCGGACGGGGTCAGCCAAGCCACGATCGGTGTGCGCGGTGGGCTGATGCGGTCCGGTTTCCAGGAGACCGCCGAGGCGATGTACCTGACGTCGGGGTACGTGTATTCGTCTGCGGGAGAAGCGGAGAAGGCGTTCACCGGCGACATCGATCGGTACGTGTATTCGCGGTACGGCAACCCGACGATCTCGATGCTGGAGGAACGGCTGCGGTTGATCGAGGGCGCGGAGGCGTGCTTCGCGACGGCCAGCGGCATGGCGGCGGTGTTCACATCGTTGGGGGCATTGCTGGGAGCCGGTGATCGTTTGGTGGCGGCACGCAGCCTGTTCGGTTCGTGCTTTGTGGTGTGCGACGAGATCCTGCCGCGATGGGGCGTGGAGACGGTGTTCGTCGACGGCGAGGACCTTTCGCAGTGGGAGAAGGCGTTGTCGAAGCCGACGCAGGCCGTCTTCTTCGAGACCCCGTCGAACCCCATGCAGTCGCTGGTCGACATCGAGGCGGTGTGCGAGATGTCGCACGCCGCGGGCGCAAAAGTAGTGCTGGACAACGTGTTCGCCACACCGCTACTGCAACAGGGGTTCCCGCTGGGGGCAGACGTCGTCGTCTACTCAGGGACCAAGCACATCGACGGCCAGGGCCGGGTTCTCGGTGGCGCGATCCTGGGTTCCAGGCAGTACATCGATGAGCCGGTGCAGAAGCTGATGCGGCACACCGGGCCGGCGATGAGCTCATTCAACGCGTGGGTGCTCTTGAAGGGCCTGGAGACCATGGCCGTTCGGGTGGATCACAGCACGGCGTCGGCGCTGCGGATCGCGGAGTTCCTCGAGGAGCACTCGGCGGTGAAGTGGGTGCGCTACCCGTTCTTGCCGAGCCATCCGCAGTACGACTTGGCGAAGCGGCAGATGAGCGGCGGCGGCACGGTTGTCACGTTCGAGTTGGACCCTGGCACCAAGGAGCGCGCGTTCGAGGTACTGGACAAGCTGAGGCTGATCGACATCAGCAACAATCTCGGCGACGCGAAGTCGTTGATCACCCATCCGGCGACGACGACGCACCGCGCGATGGGGCCGGAGGGCCGGGCGGCGATCGGGCTGGGCGACGGGGTGGTGCGGATCAGCGTCGGCCTCGAGGCAACCGAAGACCTGCTCAACGATTTGGACCACGCACTCAGCTAGCTTTCGCTGAGGTAAGCGCGCTGAGATTAACGTTACGCAGAAGAAGTTCGAGTGCGCGCCTGCCTAACGTGACTTTCGGCGAAGGTCAGCCCCAGGGAGGGGAAGTTCTAGCCGTAGCATCGAGTCGGTGTCCAGACAGAGCGACCGGAAAAGGGCCCGTCGGCAGAAGCGACTGGCCCAGCGGGTTGTGTGGTCCTCGATGCCGGAGGAGGACCCGGAACCCGACCCGGACCCAGACGAGGCCGAGGATTCCGGCGACTTGGACGGCATCGTCGCGCAAGCCGAAGCCTTCGACAGTCGAATCGTTAAGCGCGGGTGGACTTTTGACACTGAAAACTCGACAGCGGGGCTGGCGAGCTGGTACTACGCCCCCTCGGGTCACGAACCGGCCGACGACGACGTCGAGGCGGTGACGCGAGTGTGGTTCACGACTGCAGAAGCCGATGATCTCGAGAACTTCCCCCACTGCGTGCACGTCATCCTGACGGGGTCCGCACAAGCCCGTCGACTTTCCGTCGACGAGTTCTTCGACGAGCTGGATGGCGTCGAAGCTCACCGGGCAGAGGTCTGACCCTTGTCCTCGACGCCTAACGCGTGCTGCGCGCGCTGCTCGTAACGCTGCCGCGCGGCCGGGTCGAAGTCGAGGAACACCCGGTCGTTGCCCATCTTCTTGTTGAGCCAGCGCCGTCCCCGCGGGGCCAGCATTTGAGCGGGCGCAGCGACGAACCGGCCCCAGGACGGAACTGACGACGTCGTCGTCGGCTTGTCGAGCACCTTCAGCACCGCTGCCGCGATCTCCTCCGGCTGCACCGGCCTCTGGGCCCCGGTCGTATGCGTGCCCGCAATCAGTTCGGTGTTGGTGAACGTCGGCAACACCACGCTGAGTTCGACTCCCTGCGAGGCGAATTCGTCTGCAAGCGCCGTGGTCAGCCCCACCACCGCGAACTTCGTGCCCGCGTACAAGGCCTGGCCCGGCACGGCGATCATGCCGGCCATCGACGCGATGTTGACGATGTGCCCGCCGCGGCGCGCCACCATCTCCGGCAGCACCAACTGGCACCCGTTGAGCACGCCGTAGAAGTTCACCTCGATTGCCGACCGGATGGCCTGTTCCGAGTGCTCCAGGAATGGCCCGATCGGCATCACGCCGGCGTTGTTGACCAGCACGTCGATGCGGCCGCCGGCCTCACTGCGGGTCTTGTCGAGGAACTCGGAGAACGACTGCCTGTTGGTGACGTCCAACGGGTAGCCCGACACCGGACCGAGCCGGTCCATCGCGGCCACCGCCGCCTCCAGCGCGTTCACGTCGCGGTCGCCGATCACCACCCTGGCACCGCGTCCCAACAGCGCTTTCGCGGTGGCGTGCCCGATGCCACGGGCCCCTCCGGTGATGGCGACCGTCTTGCCGTTGACGTTGTCCATGGCCGAACTTTACAGGTGTCAAGTCTGGCCGTCGTAGGGTGGCTTCGTGATCGGTTTCGAGCGTGAGATGACCTACGTTGTGCGGACCGCGCAACCCCTCGAGCCGACCGTCGGGTCGCCGTTCGGAGCCAAGCAGTATTGGCAAGTCGCGGAGGCCAGTCTCGACGGTCCGCGCATCAGAGCCCGGTTGGCGGCGACGGGTGTCGACTGGATGTCGGTCGGTGACGACGGCTTCTGGCGGCCCGATGTGCGTGCGCAATTCACCACTGACGACGGCGCAGTGGTCTTGATGCATTACACCGGCCTCGTGCAGCAGAGCGACCAGTTCGCGCAGGCGGCTGAGGCCGACCGGCCGACGGACTGGGACGACCAGTACATGCGGTTGGCGATTCGGTTCGAGACCGGTGATGACAGGTATGCCTGGCTGAACACCAGCCTGTTCGTCGCCGAGGGCAGGTTGCTCGGCACCGGCCACATCGAATACGTCGTGCACCGGGTGA
Source organism: Mycobacterium sp. (assembly GCA_032159965.1). Lineage (GTDB taxonomy): Bacteria > Actinomycetota > Actinomycetes > Mycobacteriales > Mycobacteriaceae > Mycobacterium. The sequence continues at coordinate 16,352 of JAVHWG010000249.1, read as the reverse complement.
CATGACCAATCAGAAGTATGCGATTCTGCGATTCGTCAAAGGTGCTTCAGTGACGGCCGCTGCCAACCAGACTCAGGCCCGGCAGCTCGTACCCGGCCTCGGTGCGATACCGGTCCAGCCTGGTGTGGGCATCCTCGCGGATCGCCGTGACGACGTCGGGCGGCTGCGCCGCGAGCGCCGGCCCGACGGGACCTGCCAGTGACGGCACCACCGTCCACCATTCCTCGAACGACGACGCGTTCATCGGCGTCTCGACCTCGCGGATGGTCACATCCTCGAATCCTGCTTCACCGAGCACCACTTCCAGCTCGCCCTGACCGGACAGTGCAAACGGGTCGGGCATCCCCGGGGGTGGAACCGTCACCCCCAAATGCGCAGTGAGCACGTCGAAAAGAACGCCCAGCCACGGGTTGCGCTCCCTCGGGCCCCACACCGTGAAGGCTGCGCGCCCGTCGGGCACCAGCACACGGCGCGCCTCGCGTGCGGCAGTGGCCGGACTGATCACCAGCATCAGTCCCTCCCGGCACAACGCCACATCGAACGACGCGTCGGGGAACGGGAGGTCCTCCATCCCGCTCAAGGTGGTCTTCACGTTGCGCAGGCGGCGCACCTCGGCGCGCGCGGCCGCGATCGCCGTCATCTCCGGCGCGACGTCAGTGAGCACCACCTCTCCGTGCGCCCCGACGATCTCCGCGGCCGCCAGTCCAGCGCCCGCAGGCCCGCACGCGAGTTCGAGCACCCGTTTGCCGGGTCCCGTGCCTGTCGCATCCAACATCGCACGAGTCACGTCAGCGCCGCGATCATCGACGTAATCGGCGTGGGTGCTCCAGGCAGGCGCGGCATTCGACCAAATATTGCGGAGCAGATCACGAATCACGTCGCTCATTGCAGTCTCTGATTCAACGCAGTCCCTGATTCAATCGAGTGCCTCCTCGACGGCATCGCGGATCGGGCCGTGCCACGGCGGGCCGTGCCCTGGCAACAGTACGTCGGCGTCAAGCAAGGCAAGCGCGTCGAGGCTCCGGCGGCATCCGTCGTCGTCGTGGTTGAACACCGACGGCAACAGTTGCGGGCCCTTGCGCCGGCTCACCGCGTGCCCAGTCACCAGCGCGTCACCGCTGACCAGCACGCCGTCGACGGTGTAACTGCAATGACCGCCGGTGTGTCCGGGTGTCGGGATGGCGACCGGCCGGCCCGGCAACGTCCGCGCGATGTCGGTGGTCAGCGGCTTGGCACTGGGGATGCCGCCCCGGACAGTTCCACCCCTGCGAAGCAGCCGCACTGCCCACGGCGCCCAGCCTGGCCGCCAGATGTTGGTCGCGACGTCAAGCGGCGAGGCCTGCTCCAGATACTCGCGCTTCGCGTGCCCGACCTCATCTGGATGACAAAGAACCTGTGTGCCAACTTCTTTGGCGAACCAGATCGCTGAACCAAGATGGTCGACGTGTGCGTGCGTCAGGACGATCGCGCGCACGTCGTGAGCCTCGTAGCCCAACGCCGACAATGACGCCAACACGTCGTCGCGGTCACCGGGAAGGCCCGCGTCGAACAGCGTCACGCCGCCGTCGCCAGTGGCCAGCGTCCAGTTCACCAGATCGCCCTGGACTAGGTGAAGGCGGTCGGTGACGGAAGTTAGCCCCCACGACACCCCGTCGAGTGTAGTGACGGGGTACAACTGAAACGTGCCTGAACTGAAACTGGGATATAAAGCGTCCGCAGAACAATTCGACCCACGCGAGCTTGTGGAGCTCGCTGTCCTCGCCGAGCAGCACGGCATGGAGAGCGCCTCGGTGAGCGACCACTTCCAGCCGTGGCGTTTCGAAGGCGGCCACGCTCCCTTCTCGCTGGCCTGGATGGCCGCCGTCGGCGAACGGACCGAGCGCATCGTGCTGGGCACGTCGGTGCTCACCCCGACATTCCGCTACAACCCCGCGGTCATCGCCCAGGCATTCGCGACGATGGGGTGCCTGTACCCCGGTCGCGTCTTCCTCGGTGTCGGCACGGGTGAAGCGCTCAACGAGATCGCCACTGGTTACGAGGGCGAGTGGCCCGACTTCAAGGAACGGTTCGCGCGGTTGCGTGAGTCGGTGCGGCTGATGCGCGAGCTCTGGCTGGGCGACCGCGTGAGCTTCGAGGGCGAGTACTACCACACGAAGGGCGCCGCGATCTACGACGTGCCCGACGGCGGCGTACCCGTCTACATCGCCGCGGGCGGGCCCGTGGTGGCCAAGTACGCGGGCCGCGCCGGCGACGGGTTCATCTGCACGTCCGGCAAGGGTGAGGAACTCTACAAGGACAAGCTGCTGCCCGCGGTCGCAGAGGGCGCAGAGAAGGCCGACCGCGATTTCGACGCGATCGACCGGATGATCGAGATCAAGATCTCCTACGACACCGATCCCGATCTGGCACTCGAGAACACGCGATTCTGGGCGCCGCTGTCGCTGTCCGCGGAGCAGAAGCACAGCATCGACGACCCGATGGAGATGGAGAAGGCCGCCGACGAGTTGCCGATCGAACAGGTCGCCAAGCGCTGGATCGTCGCCTCCGATCCTGACGAGGCCGTCGAGAAGGTCGGCCAGTATGTCGAGTGGGGTCTGAACCATCTCGTCTTCCACGCGCCGGGCCACGATCAGCGGCGCTTCCTGGAGCTGTTCGAGAAGGACCTCGCCCCGCGGTTGCGCCGGCTCGCATAAATGTCGGCTATCTATGTCGCTTCTCCCGAGGGCGACACCGGTAAGTCCACGGTCGCGCTGGGGTTGTTGCATCATCTCGCCGCCAATGTCGCGAAAGTCGGTGTGTTCCGGCCGATCACGCGACTCGGCGAGGACCGGGACTACATACTGGATCTGCTGCTCCCGCAGACCGACGCCGGCCTGCCGTACGAGGATTGCGTAGGCGTCACGTACCAGCAGCTCCACGAGGACGAGGACGCGGCGATCGCGGAAATCGTCAGCCGCTACCACGCGATGGCGGACAAGTGCGACGCCGTTGTGATCGTCGGCAGCGATTACACCGACGTCGCCACCCCCACCGAACTGAGTGTCAACGGCCGTATCGCTGTGAATCTCGGTGCACCAGTTGTACTTTCGGTGCGCGCCCGCGATCGCACGCCTGAACAGGTCGCCCAGGCCGTGGAGGTGTGCCTGGCCGAGCTCGGCAACCAGCATGCACACACCGCCGCGGTGGTGGCGAACCGTTGCGACCCCGCTCACATGGATGCGGTGATGGCGGCGCTGGAGCGGTTCGAACCCAAGACCTACGTATTGCCGGAGGAGCCGTTGCTGGTGGCGCCCACGGTCAGCGACCTGCAACGGGCCGTCAGCGGAACGTTGCTCAGTGGTGACGACGTGCTTCTGGAGCGCGAGGCGATGGCGGTGCTGGTGGCCGGAATGACGGCCGAGCACGTGCTGGAGCGCCTCAGCGACGGTGTCGCGGTGATCACTCCCGGCGACCGGTCCGACGTCGTGCTCGCAGTGTCCAGCGCCCATGCGGCCGAGGGCTTTCCGTCGCTGTCGACGGTCATCCTCAACGGCGGGCTGCCCCTGCACCCGTCCATCGCGGCGTTGGTCAACGGTCTGGGTCTGCGACTGCCGATCATCGCGACAAGCCTCGGCACGTTCGAGACCGCGAGTGCGGTGGCGTCGACCCGGGGCCGTGTGACGGCGACGTCTGAGCGCAAGATCGACACCGCGCTGGAGCTGATGGAGCGGTACGTCGACATGTCCGATCTCCTTGACCAGCTGGCGATTCCGATCCCGACGGTTACCACCCCGCAGATGTTCACCTACCAGCTCGTCGAGCGAGCACGCGCGGACCGTAAGCGCATCGTCCTGCCCGAGGGCGACGACGACCGGGTCCTTGCGGCCGCCGGACGGCTGCTACGCCGGGGCATCGCAGAGCTGACGATCCTGGGTGACGAGGGCGAAATCCGTGGCCGGGCCGCGGAGTTGGGCGCCGATCTGTCGTCGGTGACGGTACTGGATCCGACGACCAGCGACATGTGTGTGAAGTTTGCGGAGCAGTACGCCGAGCTGCGCAAGGACAAGGGCATGACCGTCGAGCGTGCGCGAGAAATCATCCATGACGTGTCCTACTTCGGAACCATGCTGGTGTACAACGGAATCGTCGACGGCATGGTGTCCGGCGCGGCGCACACCACAGCGCACACCGTGCGGCCCGCGTTCGAGATCATCAAGACCAAACCCGACGTGTCGACGGTGTCGAGCGTCTTCTTGATGTGCCTGGCGGATCGCGTGCTGGCCTACGGCGACTGCGCCATCGTGCCCGACCCGACGTCGGAGCAGCTGGCGGACATCGCGATTTCTTCGGCGCGTACCGCGACGCAGTTCGGCATCGAGCCGCGGGTCGCGATGCTGTCCTATTCGACAGGCACATCGGGTACCGGGGCTGACGTCGAAAAGGTCCGTGCGGCAACCGAACTGGTTCGCCAGCGGCAGCCCGACCTGCTGGTGGACGGGCCGATCCAGTACGACGCCGCCGTCGAACCGTCGGTCGCGAAATCCAAGGCGCCGGACTCACCGGTGGCGGGCCGGGCCACGGTGCTGATCTTCCCGGACCTCAACACCGGCAACAACACCTACAAGGCGGTGCAGCGCAGTGCGGGTGCCATCGCGATCGGGCCCGTACTGCAGGGCCTGAACAAGCCGGTGAACGACCTCTCACGCGGCGCGCTCGTCGAAGACATCGTCTACACCGTCGCGATCACCGCGATCCAGGCGCAGGACAACATTCCCCGGGGGCAGAGCGAAGCGACGGGGGAGAATGAATGACCGGCACCGTGCTGGTGCTGAATTCCGGCTCGTCCACCTTGAAATACGCCGTCGTGGACCCCGCGTCGGGCACGGCGGTAGCCGAAGGGGTGGTGCAGCGGATCGGTGAGGATTCCGGTGCGGGGGCAGTCCCCGACCATGAGGCTGCACTGCAGGTGGTCTTCAGCGAGCTGCCCGAACCGGAAGGACTGGTCGCCGTCGGACACCGAATTGTCCACGGCGGCAAGGAGTTCTATCAGCCGACGCTGATCACCGACGAAGTGGTTTCAAAGCTGGAGGAACTGTCGCCGCTGGCGCCGCTGCACAATCCGCCTGGCATCCTCGGCATCCGGGTCGCCCGCACTGTCCTGCCGGATCTGCCGCACGTGGCGGTATTCGACACCGCGTTCTTCCACGACTTGCCGCCGGCCGCAGCGACCTATGCGATCGACCACGAGGTCAGCGAGCGGTGGGACGTGCGGCGGTATGGCTTCCACGGCACCTCGCATCAGTACGTCAGCCAGCAGGCGGCGGTATTTCTGGACAAGCCCCTCGAGTCGCTGAACCAGATCGTGCTGCATCTGGGCAACGGCGCGTCGGCAGCCGCGATCTCCGGCGGTCGGCCGGTGGACACGTCGATGGGCCTGACCCCGATGGAGGGTCTGGTGATGGGCACGCGTGCCGGCGACGTCGATTCCGGCGTGCTGTTCTACCTGTGGCGCACGGCCGGAATGACGGTCCAGGAGATCGAGACGATGCTGAATCGCCGCGCCGGGATGCTCGGGCTGTGCGGTGAGGTCGACTTCCGCACCCTGCACGAGCTGATCGACGCGGGCGGGGAGGCGCCCCGGCATGCCTACGACATCTACGTGCACCGGCTGCGCAAGTACATCGGCGCATATCTGGCGGTGCTGGGCACCACGGACGTGATCACGTTCACGGCCGGAGTCGGCGAGAACGACGCCGCGGTGCGCCGCGACGCGCTGAGCGGGTTGGCGGCACTGGGCATCGAACTCGACGATCAGCTGAACTGGGCCAACGCGCCGGCGGGGGACGGTCCGGCGCGCGGTCCACGGCGGATTTCGCACGATGAATCGCCAACGACGGTGCTGGTGATCCCCACCGACGAGGAACTGGCGATCGCCCGGGCATGCCTCAGCGTCATCTGACGCTAGAACGTCGACGACGGCCGCACCGAGTTGGCCATGTCGACCAGCGCGTACCTGTGTACGCGGGTCGGAGCGACGCGGGCCAGGCCTCGCAGCGATGCCTCGACGCCCAGCCGCAGACCGTGCGGCGTGAACGGAAAACCCAGGATGTGGTTGGTGCTGGCCTGGTGATCGCCGATCCAGTCCAGCGCGGTGCCCAGTACCAGCGCCCGGATCTGCAGCACGCGGGGCTCGGAGTCCGGCAGGGCCTCCACGCGCCGCGCCGCGTCGCGGATCTGGGCCTCGGTGAGTTCGTTCATCGAGCGGCCCGACAGCAGTGTCACGGCGCTGGTCAGCCGCGCGGTCGTAAAGTGTCGTGACGCCGCAGGCACCCGGTCCAGGGTGCGCACCGCGCCCTCGCGGTCGCCCTCGTTCGACAGCCCGCGCGCCAGCCCGAAGCCGGCGGAGATCACCCCGTTGTCGGTGCTCCACACCGTGTCGTAGAACCGCAACCCGTCCTGGTTGCCGGCCAGCTCGGCGGTCGCGGCCAGCGCGAGTTTCGGCGCCAGCTCGCCCGGCTGCGTATCCAGCACCTCGGTGAAATGTTTGGTGGCCGACTCGAAGTCGCTCATCAAAACCTCGGACACCGCGCGGAACCACACCAGCCGCCATCGCCAGCCCACGCGCTCGGCCAGGTCGTCCAGTTTGCGGGTGGCCTTCGCGACGTCACCGAGGTCCAGCAGCGCGCGCACCTCCATCAGCGGCAACTCCACCGACTCCGATAGGTCGACGCCTTCGCTGTCCAGCGTGCCGTGCCGTGCGGCACGCAACGAGTCCAGGGTCTGCACCGGCTGCGACAGCACCGTCGCCGACAACACCGTGGCCCCGACGTCGGCCGGATCCACCAGCGGCACCGGCAATGCGGTGATGATCTCCTCCGCCGTCAGCTTCTCCGCGTGCACCAGCCCGTCGAGGTAGACGTCGGTGTGCGCGACGAGCAGCTCGACCCCGAAGGTCGACCTCGACGGGCTGAACACCGTGGACAACCCGGGACGGGGGGTGCGGCTGTCCTGCGCGACGACTTCGCGAAGCACGCCGAGTAGCTGGCCGGACATCTCCTCGGAGCTGTTGAACCGCCGCCTGGGATCGGGATCGATCGCCCGCCGCAGCAGGCGCGCGTAGGAGTCGTAGGTCTTGAGCACCGGATCGTCCTCGGGCAGCCCCTCGACGTAGCGGCCTCTCTTGGTCGGCATGGTCAACGTCATCGCGGCGAGCGTGCGGCCGACGGTGTAGATGTCGGTGGCGATGGTGGGCCCGGTCCGCACGATCTCGGGCGCCTGGTACCCGGGCGTGCCGTACAGGTAGCCGAACGAGTTGACCCGCGAGACCGCGCCGAGGTCGATGAGCTTCAGCTGCTCCTCTGTGAGCATGATGTTTTCGGGCTTCAAGTCGTTGTACGTCAGGCCGATCGAATGCAGATATCCCAGCGCGGGCAGGATCTCCAGCATGTACGCGATGGCCTGTGACACCGGAAGTTTGTGGCCCTTGGCCGGTTTCAGCGATGTGCCGCCGACGTACTCCATCACGATGTAACCGACCGGTTCGCCGTGCTTGTCGGGATGCTGGACGAAGTTGAAGATCTTCACGATCGACGGGTGCGTGACTTCTGCCAGGAACTGACGTTCGGCCATCGCGATCGCCTGCGCCTCGGCGTCACCGGAGTGCACCAGTCCCTTGAGGACGACCGGCCGCTCGTTGACGTTGTGGTCGACGGCCAGGTACACCCAGCCCAGTCCGCCGTGGGCGATGCAGCCCTTGATCTCGTACTGTCCGGCGATCTTGTCGCCGGGCCCGAGTTGCGGCAGGAACGAGAACGGGCTGCCGCAGTGGGGGCAGTCGCCCTCGCTCCTGGCCTCTTCATTGCGTGACGCCCGTCCGACAGGCCGCCCGCAGTTCCAGCAGAACCGTTTCGACTCGGCGACGACAGGATTCGTCATCAACGCGGTGAGCGGATCGCGTTCGGGCACTCGCGGGATTTCAACAAGACCGCCGCCGAGCCGCCGGTTCAACGCATGCTGGCGCGTCAGCGTGGTGTGTTCGTCGGCGTCTCCGGCGGCGTCTGTGGTGGCCCCTTCCGGGTCCTCGTCGATGTCGGGTCGGTAGATCGCCTGCGTGGACATCGGCCGCAACGTCGCCGACGAGTCCTCCGCGTAGTCGATGCCGAACGAGGCCGGCTGTGTGCCCGGGCCCAGTTCCTCCTCCGCCTCGGTGGCCATCAGTCGCTGTACCTCGGTGTGGGCGGCGCCTGCGTCTGAGAGAGAACCGTCAACCACTTGCGGTACAACGCATACCACGTGCCGTCCCGACGGATCCGCTCCAGTGTGCCGTTGACGAATCGCACCAACCCGGGGTTCTGCAGGTTGATCCCGACGCCGTACGGCTCCTCCTCGAGGTCAGGCCCGACGATGTGCAGGTAGGGGTCCTGCGACACCAAGCCGGCCAGGATCGAATCGTCGGTGCTTACCGCGTCAACCTGGCGTTGTTGAAGTGCGACAAGACAATCCGCCCAGCTGACCACCGACACGATGATCGGCGCGGGCTTTATCCGCGTCAGACGGTCGATCGAGGTGGTGCCGCTTGCGGCACAGACCCGCTTGCCGGACAGATCCGCGGGCGCCGAGATCGGCGAGTCCAACGGCGCGAGAATCCGTTGATTCGCGATGAGATACACAGTCGAGAATGCGACGTCCTTGCGGCGGTCACAGGTGATCGTCATGGTCTTCACGACGACGTCGACCTTGTTCTCCTGCAACGCCTTTATCCGGTCGTTCGACGACAGGATCCGGTACTCGACCTTCGACGGCGTCCCGAAGATGTCGCGGGCGATCTCTCCGGCGATGTCGACGTCGAAGCCGGTGATCTCGCCGCTGATCGGGTCGCGGAAGCTGAAGAGGTTGCTGCCGATGTCCAGTCCCACGAGCAGCGTCCCGCGCTGCCGGATTGCGGCGACGGCCTCGTCCGCGTCCTTCTTGTCGGAGAAGGGCCGCAGGCTGGCGGTCAGGTCACAACCGGTCGCCAGTGGTGTGGTCGGACTCTGCGTCGGCATGAGCTCACGCATCCCCGCCGGGGTGGGCGCAGCGAGGGTGAGGGACGACTCGTCCGGCATGGACTCGGTCGCGGAGCAGCCGGTGAGCAGGAGGCTCGACACCGCAACCAGACTGAGCAGCCTTCTCATCTGTACTCGCTCATTCGGGGCCACAACCCGATCGTGACCGCCAGCGCCGCGACCACGCTCAGAACGACCGCGCCGACGGTCGCACCCGCGAGCACCGCGCGAGCGTTGACGATGTCGTTGCGCAACTGGCGGCGGCTTTCCTCGATGCCGTTGTTGAGTGCTTCCTCCAGCCGGTCGAAGGCCGGTGTGGCGTCCTCTTCGCCGAGGCCCAATGCCACCTGGGTGGCGGCCTGGTAATTGCCGACGGCGATGTAGGTATTGATCTTGTCGTCGGCTGCACGCCACCGCGACAGCAGTTCGTTGGCGTTCTTCAGATCGGACTTGTCGATCGCATCGGCACGGTTGAGGTAGTCGTCGAGCATCTGGCGCATGGCGTCGATGCGCTGGTAGAAGGACTGCTTACGAACGTCCTCGTCCCCGCGCCGGATCAGTGCCAGCGTCTCGTCGGCACGCGCCTGCTGCGCCGTGATCGCCAGGTTGGTGATCGTCTTCAGCGATTCGGCCGCGGTGCTCTTGGCGCTGCGGCTGTCGGTGGTGGAAATTCCGAGCACGGTACCCACCCAGATCACCATGATCAGAACTGCGATTCCGCCGGCGACGAAGCCGAAGTTGAGCCGCCGCTGCGTTTTTCGCGCAAGCCAGCCGTTGGAGTACATACCGAACAGCAGCGTCAGGGCGACCACGATGGTGCCCAACAACGGGATGTTGGTGGACGCGGTGGTCTCCACGTCGACCCGCTGTGAGGTCTGGTCGTACAACCGCTTCGCGTCGGGCAGGATCTGCTGCTGCATCAAAGCCGATGCCTCGGACAGGTATGACGAACCGACCGGCTTGCCCGCGCGGTTGTTGGTCCTCGCGGTCTCGACCAGTCCCGTGTACACGGCGAGGTGGGCGTTGATCCTTCCGAGCAGATCCTGCATCGACTGGTCGGTGAGGCCGCCGGAGGCCCGGGTCAGCGCCACGGCGGCGTCGGTGATCGCCTGTTCGTAGCGCTGCCGCACCTCGCGGGGTTCCGCCCCGGAGATGAACGCGGTGGCAGCGGCGGCGTCGGCGACCGACAGGGTCGTGTAGAGCTTCCCGGCGGCGAACGCCAGCGGCTCGGTGTGGTTGAGCACGGTCGTCAGCGCGTGCTGTCGGTCGTTGATGGTGGTGGACGTGGCGAAGGCACTCAGAGCGACCAGCGCGATGAGTACGACGCCACTGATCAGAATGCGCCCGGGCGTCGTCGTCCAGAACCACCAGCGGGGATGTACCGGGTCGACGGGCTTCGGCAGCGCAGCGGGTTCCGTCGACGGATGCGCCAGCTGCACGGTCACCGGTTTGCGCCCCTCTTTGCTTTGGTCCGGTCTCCAAATCTATAAGTGAATTCTAAGAGAATGCGATAGGACTCGCGTTGCCTATTCTTAATCCGTGCGGGGCGACGGCGACGGGTGGGTTGTTTCCGACACCGGCGCGTTCTGGGGCAGGCACGGCGCGGCCGGGTTGCTGTTGCGGGCGCCACTGCCTGGCGGCACGACCGCGGTGCTACTGCAGCACCGCGCGGTGTGGAGCCACCAGGGCGGTACCTGGGGGTTGCCGGGCGGAGCCCGCGACAGCCACGAGACTCCCGAGGAGACGGCGATCCGCGAAGCCCGCGAAGAAGCCGGACTCATCGCCGACCACGTCGTTGTTCGGGTCACCGTCGTGACAAGCGCGGTGACCGGCAGTGACTGGACCTACACGACGGTCGTCGCCGACGCGCCGCATCCGCTCGACACCGTCGCCAACCACGAGAGCGAGGAACTGCGGTGGGTCGCCCAGGACGAGGTGGCCCTGCTGCCGCTGCATCCCGGCTTCGCGGCCAGTTGGCAACAGTTGCTGGAGCTGAGCCGCCTCACCCCGCTGCTGCAAGTGCCGCGCTGAGCGCACGCGCGGCAGCCCGTGGATCCTCGGCGGCGGTGATCGCCCGCACCACGACGACGCGCCGCGCGCCTGCCGCCAACACCTCCGGCAGACGCTGCAGGTCGATGCCTCCGATCGCGAACCACGGCTTGTCCGTGCGCATCGACGCCACTGCTCGGACCAGGTCGAGTCCGGGGGCGGGTCGGCCCGGCTTGGTCGGCGTAGGCCAGCACGGACCGACGCAGAAGTAGTCCACGTCCGCGGTCGTCGCGGCGCGGGCCTGCTCGGCGTCGTGCGTGGAGAGCCCGACGATTGTGCCCGCGGAGATGACTTCCCGCGCCGCCTGCACCGGTAGGTCGTCCTGACCCAGATGCAGCACGTGTGCGCGGGCGGCGCGCGCGATATCGGCGCGATCGTTGACGGCGAACAGCGCGCCATGCCGGGCGGCCGCATCGGCGAGCACCTCCAGCGCGGCCAGCTCGGTTCGGGCTTCCAATGGGCCGAACCGCTGCTCGCCGACCGACCCCTTGTCCCTGAGCTGGATGATGTCCACGCCGCCGGCAAGCGCCTCGTCGGCGAATTCGGCCAGGTCAGCGCGTTCGCGACGGGCGTCTGTACACAGGTACAGCCGGGCGGTGGTGATCCGTGCGGCGGGGATCTGCACATCGTGACGGTAGCGGCAGGCCGCCGCGATTAGCCTGGAAACCACAATGCGCTCATCGCTGTCCAACATGTCCGTCGCGGTGATCGGCGGCGGCGTCATCGGTCTGTCGGTCGCCCGGCGGCTCGCGCAGTCGGGTCGCGCCGTCCGCGTGCATCGCGACGCTACCGACCCCGGCGCGTCATGGGTGGCCGGCGGCATGCTCGCCCCGCACAGTGAGGGTTGGCCCGGCGAGGAGCGCATGCTGCGAATCGGGTTGGAGTCACTGGCGCTCTGGGGCAACCGGGAGCCCGGGTCGTTTCTGGACGGCCTACCCGACGCAGTGATCACCGCACGCGAATCGCTGGTGATCGCCGTCGACCGGGCGGACGCCGCCGACCTGCGAACGGTAGGCGAGTGGCTGGCCGCCCAGGGCCATCCCGTCACGTTCACGGCCAACGCGCGCGACGTCGAACCTCTGTTGGCGCAGGGAATCAGGCACGGCTTCAGGGCCACCACGGAAATGGCAGTCGACAACCGGGCGGTGGTTCAGGCGCTGGCCGCGCACTGCGAACGGCTCGGGGTGACGTGGGCCGGGCCCGTCGGCGACCTTGCCGAGATCGGGGACGTCGACGCGATCGTGCTGGCCAACGGCGTCGACGCACCGCTGCTCTGGCCGGGTCTGGCCGTGCGCCCGGTCAAGGGGGAGGTACTGCGGTTGCGCTGGCGGCCGGGCTGTATGCCGGTTCCGCGCAGAGTGATTCGTGCGCGAGTCCACGGCAGGCAGGTTTACCTGGTGCCGCGGCAGGACGGCGTCGTGGTGGGCGCCACGCAATACGAGCACGGTCGCGACACCGCGCCCGTGGTGACCGGAGTCCGGGAGTTGCTCGACGACGCCTGCGCCGTGATTCCCGCGCTCGGCGAATACGAGCTAGCGGAGAGCGGAGCGGGGCTGCGACCGATGACGCCGGACAACGTGCCGATCGTCGGGCGGCTGGACGAGCGCGTACTCGCGGCCGTCGGACATGGCCGTTCCGGCTTTCTGTTGGCACCATGGACCGCGGAGAAAATTCTGGCCGAATTCAATGCGCTGGTGGGGGCGACGTGATTGTGACCGTCAACGACGAAAGTGTGCAGGTCGATGAGCACACCACCGTCGCCGCCCTGCTGAGTCGGCTCGGCTTCCCCGACAAAGGGGTGGCGGTGGCGCTGGACTGGTCGGTGCTGCCGCGGTCCGGATGGGACAAGGCGCTGTTCGACGGCGCCCGGCTGGAGGTCGTGACGGCGGTGCAGGGTGGCTGAATCAAAGCTCACGATCGCCGGTCGCAGTTTCGCGTCCCGCCTGATCATGGGTACCGGTGGCGCGGCGAACCTCGCGGTGCTGGAGGAGGCGCTGGTCGCGTCGGGCACAGAGCTGACCACCGTGGCGATGAGGCGGGTCGACGCGACGGGCGGAACGGGTGTGCTGGATCTGCTGCGGCGGCTGGGCATCACGCCGTTGCCCAACACCGCGGGGTGCCGCAGTGCCGCTGAGGCCGTGCTCACCGCCCAGCTTGCGCGCGAGGCGTTGCAGACCGACTGGGTCAAGCTCGAAGTAATCGCCGACGAACGCACGCTGTTGCCTGACGGTGTCGAATTAGTCCGGGCTGCAGAGCAATTGGTGGACGATGGCTTTATTGTGCTGCCCTATACCAACGACGACCCGGTGCTGTCGCGCCGACTGGAAGACACCGGCTGCGCGGCGGTGATGCCCCTCGGTTCGCCGATCGGCACCGGATTGGGCATCGCGAACCCGCACAACATCGAGATGATCGTCGAGCACGCAGGGGTGCCGGTGGTGCTTGACGCCGGGATCGGTACCGCCAGCGACGCCGCGCTCGCGATGGAGTTGGGTTGCGACGCGGTGCTGCTCGCGACCGCGGTCACGCGCGCGGCCGACCCGCCCGCGATGGCCGCCGCGATGGCCGCCGCTGTGGGTGCCGGATACCTGGCCCGCCACGCTGGTCGCATCCCGAAGCGGTTCTGGGCGCAGGCATCCAGCCCCTCGCCGGCGCCGTGATCGAACTCCGCGGCCTGACCAAGTCATTCGGCCGGACGCGCGCGGTCGACGACGTGAGTTGCACAATCGAGCCCGGCGTCGTCACCGGCTTCCTCGGGCCCAACGGTGCGGGTAAATCCACCACGATGCGCATGATCGTCGGCCTCGACCGCCCCACCCGCGGCACGGCGACCGTCAACGGGAGCACCTACCGCGACCTCAAGCATCCGCTGCGGACCGTCGGCGCGTTGCTCGAGGCCAAGCAGGTGCACCCGAAGCGAACCGCACGCAACCACCTGCGCTGGATCGCCGCCAGCAACACGCTGCCGGTCAAGCGCGTCGACGAGGTTCTCGCGATGGTCGGTCTGACGGATGTGGCGGGTAAGAAGGCGGGCACCTTCTCGCTCGGCATGTCACAGCGTCTGGGCATCGCGGCGGCACTGCTCGGCGATCCGCCGGTGCTGATCTTCGACGAGCCCGTGAACGGCCTTGACCCCGAGGGCATCCGGTGGGTTCGCACGCTCATGCGCACACTGGCCGAACAGGGACGCACGGTGTTCGTCTCCAGCCACCTTCTCGCTGAGATGGCCAACACCGCGGATCGGCTGGTCGTCATCGGTCGCGGCAAGCTGATCGCGGCCACCACGATGGGCGAGTTCGTCAGCCGGTCGGGCGGCGATGCGGTCCGCGTGCGCAGCCCACAGGCAGACGCGCTGCGCGACGCGCTGGCGGCGACGGGTCTGCACGTACTCCAGGATCACGAGGGCGTCGCATTGACCGTTCGCGGCGGGACCATCGAGCAAGTCGGCGAAATCGCGGCCGGCAAGAGCATCACGCTGCACGAGTTGAGCCCGCAACGGGCTTCGCTGGAAGAGGCCTACATGCAACTGACGGACCAGGCGGTCGACTACCGCGCCGGCCAGGTGCCGCTGTGACATCCAGTGCGGGAACTTTCACCGCGGAGCGGATCAAGCTGTCCACCACAGCGTCGCCATGGTGGTGCGCCGCGGTGGCGGCGGTACTGAGCCTGGGCGTCGCGGCGCTGACGGCGCTGACTGTGACCGGGGTCTACCTCACGCCGGAGGAGGTCGCGATCGGGTTGACCACCTTCGGCGTCCCGGTCCTGATGATTCTCTCCGCGCTGACGATCACCGGCGAGTTCCGCACCGGCATGATCCGCACCACCTTCATGGCCACACCCAACCGCACGCTGGTGCTCGCCGCGAAGGCGTTGATCGCGGCCTCGTTCGCGGCGGCGTTCGCGGCCGTCACGGGGATCGCGTCGATCGCCTTGGCGCAGGCGCTGGCAGATCAGCGGGTTGCCCCTGCGTTGTCGTTGGCACTTGCCGATTCGTGGCGCACGGTGGGCGCGGTCGCGCTCTATGCCGCACTTACCGCCGTCCTGGCCGTCAGCCTCGGGGCACTGTTGCGGCACGCTGCCGCGGTGATCACCATCCTGCTGTTGACTCCGTTCGTGGTCGAGCCGCTGTTCGGTGCGATGCCGCGCGTCGGCGAACAGATCGGGCCGTTCATGCCGTTCTCCAACGCCTACGCGTTCACCGGCGTGCCCTGGTACAGGGGTGCTCCGTTGCTGTGGGGGCCACTCGGGGCGCTGGTGTATTTCACCGGTTTCGTGGTGGTGATCTTCGTGGCGGCGGCGTTCGTGCTCAATCGCCGTGACCCGTGACCGGGAGGCTAACGTGGTCGCGGTGAACTTCAGACGCGGCGCTGCACTGCTGGCGACGATCGCACTGGTGGCCGTGTCCGTCGGATGCTCGAGGGACGAGCCCGAGCAGGAACGGCGGACAACGCCGGCGGCAGCGGACTATGCGCAGTCGTTGCGCCAGAAGGTCACCGCCGACGCGATGTTCGGTCATCTGGAGCACCTCCAGCAGATTGCCGACGCCAACGGAGGCAATAGAGCCGTTGGCACCCCGGGCTACGACGCCAGCGTCGACTACGTGGTAAAAACACTGCGAGACAAGGGTTTCGACGTCCAAACACCGGAGTTCGAATTTCGTCATTTCGAGGCCGGCCCGCTGTCCGTGACGGTGAAGGGCGCGCCGGTCAACGCTCGAGCGATGGAGTATTCCGTCGGCACAGGGCCCGACGGAGTGAGCGGCCCCTTGGTGACCGCTCCGGCGCAGGATGACAGCCCCGGATGCGCTGCCTCAGACTTCGACGGCCTGCCGGTCAAGGGCGCCGTCGCGCTCGTCGACCGCGGGAACTGCCCGTTCTCCGTCAAGGAGGCAGCTGCCGTCGAGCGGGGCGCCGTGGCGCTGATCGTCGCCGACAACGAGCAGGACAATAAGACGGCCGGAACACTCGGCGCGAAGACCGATGTCAAGATTCCGGTGATCAGTGTCAGCAAGGACGTCGGTCAACGCCTGCGTGCCGAGCCGGGATCAACCACCATCAAGCTGGATGCCAAGGTCTCGATGATCAAGGCCCGCAACGTCATCGCGCAGACCAAGACCGGCAGCAAGGACAACGTCGTGATGGTCGGCGGCCATCTGGACAGCGTCCCCGCGGGCCCCGGCATCAACGACAATGGCTCCGGTGTGTCCGCCGTGCTCGAGACCGCGCTCCAGATGGGCAGCTCACCCGCGATCCAGAACGCCACCCGATTTGCGTTCTGGGG
>JAVHWG010000182.1:0-4155 GCA_032159965.1 Mycobacterium sp. | reverse complement strand
GCCGGCCTGCACTGGGACCGTATCCTGTTCTGCGCCAAGGAGGCGACGTACAAAGCGTGGTATCCGTTGACCGAACGCTGGCTGGGCTTCGAGGACGCTCACATTGTTTTCAATGTCGATTCAGGCTGTGCCACAGGCGATTTCGTGTCGCGGATCCTGATTGACCCATCGGCGCGGTCAGGTCCGCCGCTGACCACGATGCGCGGCCGCTGGTTGGTCCGTGACGGGCTGGTACTGACGGCGATCGTGCTGTGACGCCCGCACCCGGTCTGGTGATCGTCGACAAGCCCTCTGGCATGACCAGCCACGATGTCGTGGGGCGCTGCAGGCGGATGTTCGCCACCCGCAAGGTGGGTCACGCGGGCACGCTCGATCCGATGGCCACCGGCGTGCTTGTGATCGGCATCGAGCGGGCCACCAAGATCCTCGGCCTGCTGGCGGCCACGACGAAGTCGTACGCAGCGACCATCCGGCTGGGTCAGTCCACGACCACCGACGACGCCGACGGCGACGTGGTGCGTGCTGTCCCGGCGGACGCGGTGAGCGACGGCCAGATCGCGACCGCGGTCGCGGAGTTCCGCGGTCAGATCAGCCAGATTCCGTCGACTGTGAGCGCGGTGAAGGTTGGCGGCGAGCGCGCCTACCGGCTCGCGCGGGAAGGCCGGCCTGTCGAACTCGCGGCACGCAGTGTGCACATCGATCGCTTCGATGTGCTGGCCACTCGGCGGGCAATCGAAGGTGCCGACGGCATCGTCGACGTCGACGTCGAGGTGGACTGCTCGACGGGCACCTACATCCGGGCTCTGGCGCGGGATGTGGGCGCGGCGTTGGGTGTCGGTGGGCACCTGACGGCGCTGCGGCGCACCCGGGTCGGACGGTTCGGGCTCGCCGAGGCTCACACACTTGACTCGCTGGCCGACGCCCCCCGCCTGAGCTATTCGCTTGACGAGGCGTGCCTTCTGACGTTCGCGCGCCGCGACCTCACCGTCGAGGAGGCGACGGCCGCAGGCCACGGCCGCCCATTGGGGTCTGCGAACATCGAGGGAATCTATGCGGCGACCGCGCCCGATGGCCGGGTGATCGCCCTGCTGCGCGACGGCCGCGATCGCACTTCATCCGAAGTGGTGTTGCGGCCCGCGACGTTGTGAACCGGGTCGGCTCGGTAATCGTCAATATAATGCGCCCGCCGCGCAAACTGTCACCGCGACGATCGGAGTCCGAAATGCCGTCCGCTTACAAACTTCTTCAGGTCGCACTCGCGGCGTTCGGCGCGATATGTCTGCTGCTCTACCCGCTGGCCGTCGTGTGGCCCTCGGGGTGGGCATGGCATGCGGGCGCGCCCTACGAGTCCGAGTACTTCATGATGATCGTCGGCCTGTACGCCACGCTGGGAGTCTTCTTGCTCAACGCGTCGCGCAATCCGCGGGCCAATGTGAGCCTGATCTGGTTCGCGGTCTTCTCCAGCCTCGTCCATGCCGTCGTCATGGCGGTGCAGTCGTTCGCCCACGGCGGTCACCACATGGGCCACCTGTGGGCGGACGTGCCCGCGTTGGTTCTGATGGGCGTGGTGCTGGCCGCACTGATGGTGTCGTCCGGCGTCAAGCAGGACTCGGATACGCACGCGGACGCGGCGTTGTAGATCCGCCGAACGTGAAGCCATGGCGGCGAATCGGCCGGATTTGCCGCCATGGCTTCACGCTCGGGAGATGATGCGCCTCAACAGGGGACAACCCAAATCGATTCGGCCGCAGGGCTTCCTAGCTCGACGGTGCGGTCACCCGCGTCGTCGTCGTGAGCTTGGCCGATCGCGACGGACAATGTGCCCGCGAAATCGCGCCGGGTCAGCACCGTCAGATGCGAGTCCAGCGCGATGCCCACGGAGTCGAAGTAGCGCAACATCTCCGGATCCGCGTCGGAGATCCGGGCAACGGAACCGTGATCACCGTCCCCGCATGTCGAGAGTTGGCGGGCAGGCGGCGTCGGCACCTGCCCGTCGAGGGACGGAATCGGGTCGCCGTGCGGATCCCGCTTGGGGTGACCGAGTTTGGCGTCGATCCGCGACAACATCAGGTCGCTCACGACGTGCTCGAGGATTTCTGCCTCGTCGTCCACCTCGTCCCAGCTATAGCCGAGAATCTGCACCAGGAACGTCTCCAGGAGCCGGTGGCGCCGGACGACGGACACCGCCGCGCGGCGACCGCGCTCCGTCAGTGTCACGGCACCGTACTTTTCGTGTTCGACCAGGCCCTGGTCGGCGAGCTTGCGAATTGACTCCGAGGCCGTGCTGGCCGAGACACCGAGTCGCTCGGCCAGCATTTTCGTGCTGATCCGCTCGCCGGACCACTCCTGGACCTTCCAGATCACCCTGAGGTAGTCCTGGGCCACCGACGTCAGCCCACGGGCCTCGTCCGCGGCAGTCACATGAGGAAGTTTATGCACTTGCGCTTCAGATGGGGGACCTCGCGCCCGCCGCTTCGCTCGCCCCGGGTGCCGCCCGATGCGTAGGCTTGCCGCTGTGCAGCGCTGGCGAGGCCAGGATGGGATCCCGACGGACTGGGGGCGGTGTGTCCTCACGATCGGCGTGTTCGACGGAGTGCATCGTGGACACCAGGAACTGATCGCGACCGCGGTCAAGTCCGGACGTGACCGCAACGTGCCGACCGTTCTGATGACCTTCGACCCGCACCCGATGGAAGTGGTCCACCCGGGCAGTCATCCCGCCCAGCTGACCACCCTGACGCGTCGCGCCGAATTGGTCGAGGAACTCGATGTCGACGTCTTCCTCGTGGTGCCGTTCACGCCCGCATTCATGAAGCTGACCCCGGACCGCTACGTACACGAGCTGCTCGTCGAACGTCTGCACGTCGTCGAGGTCGTCGTCGGAGAAAACTTCACTTTCGGCAAGAAGGCCGCCGGCAACGTCGAGCTGCTGCGACACAGCGGGGAGCGGTTCGGGTTCTCGGTGCAGGCCATGTCGCTGGTCGCCGAACACCACGACAACGAGACGCTGACCTTCTCCTCCACCTACATCCGGTCCTGCGTCGACGCCGGCGACGTCGTCGCCGCCACCGAGGCGCTGGGGCGGCCGCATCGCGTCGAAGGAGTCGTGGTCCGCGGCGACGGGCGGGGCAAGGTGCTCGGTTTTCCCACCGCGAACGTGGCGCCCCCGATGTACTCGGCGATCCCGGCCGACGGTGTGTACGCGGCCTGGTTCACCGTGCTTGGCCACGGTCCGATCGTGGGAACCGTCACTCCCGGTGAGCGCTACCAGGCGGCGGTTTCCGTCGGTACCAATCCGACGTTCTCCGGGCGCACGCGCACGGTCGAGGCGTACGTGCTCGACACCTCTGCCGACCTCTACGGCCAGCACGTCGCCGTCGACTTCGTCGCGCGCATTCGCGGCCAGCAGAAGTTCACCGAGGTCGCTGACCTGGTCGCCGAGATGGAGAACGACACCGACCGGGCCCGCACGATTCTGCTGGCGCAGTGACCTCCTGATAGGCTCGCCGGCGCAAGGCGACGTGCTGCAGTCCGTGGCGGCCCTCGCCCATCACCTTTGATCACGGAACCGAAGCATGGAGTTATCTCGTGGCGCTCACCGCCGAACAGAAGAAAGAAATCCTGACCCAGTACGGCCTGCACGAGACCGATACCGGTTCGCCGGAGGCTCAGATCGCTCTGCTGACCAAGCGGATCAACGACCTGACTGAGCATCTGAAGTTGCACAAGCACGACCATCACTCCCGGCGCGGTCTGCTCCTGCTGGTCGGTCGGCGGCGTCGGCTGGGCAAGTACCTGTCCGAGGTCGATGTGCAGCGGTACCGCACGCTGATCGAGCGCCTCGGCATGCGCCGCTGACGCGTAGCGCAGTCAATCCCCCAGGGATTCGGGCAGTCCCGGGCAGACCGGTTCGTAATCGATGTCTGGCGCCCACTGTTGCCATTGAACGTGGCTGATGTCCGTCGTCAGTTTGGCGCAGAGGTCTTGCGGCCCTGCAGTTGTGGGCCATAGCCGCAGTTGTTTGTCCTCGCTCACCGATGCCAGCTGACTCGCGACCGGGCTGAAGGCCACCCCGTACACCGCGTCGGTATGGCCCTCGAGCTGAGTTCCGATTTGCTTGCGGAGCTGTAGGTCCCACAACCGGACGAGGTTTTC
>JAVHWG010000171.1:0-11058 GCA_032159965.1 Mycobacterium sp. | reverse complement strand
AAACCAACGGGGAGGCGGCGGATTTCGACTCCCGCGCTCAGTCCGGAAAATACTTGACCACTGCGCAGGGCCTGCGGATTCCCGACACCGATCACTCGCTCAAAGCCGGTGCTCGGGGTCCATCGCTTCTCGAGGACTTCCACTTGCGCGAGAAGATCACACATTTCGACCACGAGCGCATTCCCGAGCGCGTCGTCCATGCCCGCGGCGCCGCGGCGCATGGTGTTTTCGAGTCCTACGGCACCGCCGCGTCAATCACGAAGGCCGGATTTCTCGGCCGCAGGGGCAAGAAGACCGACGTGTTCTGCCGGTTCTCGACGGTCCTCGGTTCCCGCGGTTCTGCCGATACCGTGCGCGACACGCGCGGCTTCGCCGTCAAGTTCTACACCGACGAGGGCAATTTCGATCTGGTGGGCAACAACATTCCGGTTTTCTTCATCCAAGACGGGATCAAGTTTCCCGACGTCATTCACGCCGCCAAGCCTCATCCCGACCGGGAGATTCCACAGGCACAATCGGCGCACGACTCGTTCTGGGACTTCGTTTCATTGCACACGGAGGCCACGCATCACGTGTTCTGGAACTTGAGCGACCGTGGCATTCCGCGCTCCTACCGCACGATGGAGGGTTTCGGCGTCCACACCTTTCGCCTTGTCGACAAGAGGGGCAAAACCAGTCTGGTCAAGTTCCATTGGAAGCCGATCGCCGGTGTGCACTCGCTGGTGTGGGAGGAGGCGCAGATAGCGGCCGGCTGTGATCCCGACTTCCATCGTCGGGACATGGCGGACGGCATCGAGGCGGGCGCTTATCTCGAGTACGAGCTTGGAATCCAGGTCATGCCAGACGACGGCACCGATTCCTACGCAGGCATCGACCTGCTCGATCCGACGAAGATCGTTCCCGAGGAGATGGCCCCGGTACAACTGATCGGAAAACTCACCCTCAACCGCAACCCGACGAACTACTTCGCCGAAACCGAGCAAGTCGCCTTCCACACGGGCAATTTCGTGCCCGGTATCGAGCCGACCAACGATCCGCTGATGCAGGCTCGCCTCTTCTCGTACCTCGACACACAGCTGACACGGCTCGGCGGACCTAACTTCACGCAGCTGCCGATCAACCGGCCGCACTGTCCGGTCAACGACATGTTGAGAGACGGCATGCATCAAACCGCGATCCACACCGGACAGGCGCCCTACCGGCCGAACAGCATCGACGGTGGGGAGCCGCTGGTGGCAGGCGCCGAGGAACGCGGCTACGTGCAGACTGCCCGGTCTGTCGACGGGCCGACGGTGCGGGCTCAGCCGGCCTCGTTCGACGATCACTTCACACAGGCGGCGGTCTTTTATCGCAGTCTCACGTACGTCGAGCAGGCACACATCATCGAGGCCTTCACGTTCGAATTGGGGAAGTGTTACGAACAGGAGATCAAGCAACGGCAGCTGCAGGTTCTGGCCAACGTCGACACAGATCTGTGCAAGCAGGTCGCCGTCGGACTGGGCCTGCCCGCACCGAAAGGCAAGCCGCCCGAGGACGTCGTGTTGTCGCCGGCCCTGTCTCAGATCGTCGATACACCCGGGCCGATCGACGGCCGCAAGATCGGCATTGTTGCAGGAGCAGACTCAGACCTCGCCGGGGTGGCCAAGCTCGCTGATGCCATCAGGCGGCTCAACGCGACTCCGCTTGTAACCGCTCCGCTTGGTGGCGTGCTCAAGTCCGGCCGGCGCAGCGTCATCGTCGAGCGGACGTTGCTTACCGCCCGTTCCATCGAGTACGACGCGCTGGTCGTCGCCGACGGAACCAAACCCACCAAGGACATCAAACTGATCTTGTTGTTGCAGGAGGCATTTCGGCACTGCAAACCGGTGTCTGCCTGGGGCAGCGGAACTGCGGCGCTCGCGGCTGCCGGCATCGAGCTCGACGCGCCCGGCGTACTCGTCGCCGAACGGGTGGACAAAGTGTTCACCAACGCCCTGGCCGCAGCCGTCGGCCTGCACAGGGTTTGGGAGCGGGCCGTCGACGTGATGGCCTCAGAGGTGGCCCCGGCCCGTTAGACGGCAACGCCGCACCAGAGTTGAGGGTTTCGCTGGCCAGCGCGCGGGTGGTAGCCGATTGAGCGCCGCCTCGAATACGTGACGCCGGCAGACGTCGTCCGACGAATAGCACACGCTGACGGCGCAACTGAGTGTTTGCTGGTTACGGCTCCAGGACAATTTTGACGGCGCCGTCCTGCTTCTTCTGAAAGATCTCGTACGCGTGTGGGGCCTGCTCGAGCGGCAGCGTATGGGTCGCGAACGTGTCGACTCCCAGCGGGTCGTCATCGGTCAGCAGCGGCATGATGTCGTCGACCCACTTCTTGACGTTGGCCTGGCCCATGCGCAGCTGCACCTGCTTGTCGAACAAGGTCAGCATCGGCATCGGGTCAGCCATGCCGCCGTACACACCGATCAAGGAGACGGTGCCCCCGCGGCGCACGATGTCGATCGCGGAGTAAAGCGCACCAAGGCGGTCGATTCCTGCCTTCTGCATCATCGGTTTGGCGATGGCGTCGGGCAGCAGGCCGGTGAGTTGTTGGGCGGCCTTGGCGATCGGTGAACCGTGTGCCTCCATACCGACGGCGTCGATCACGGAGTCTGTCCCGCGACCGTCGGTCATGTCGCGAATGACATCGGCCAGTTTGTCGTCCACCTCAGTCAGGTCGACGGTGCGAATCCCACGTGCGTCGGCCCTGCCGAGCCGTTCGGGCACCCGGTCGACAGCGATGACGTCGTAGCCCAGGTGGCTGGCGATGCGTGCGGCCATGTCGCCGATCGGCCCCAGTCCGAGAACCGTCACCGAACCGCCGTCGGGGATGTCGGCATACGCGACGGACTGCCAGGCAGTCGGTAGCACATCGGACAGGTAGACATAGCGCGAATCCGGCGGCCCCTCAGGCACTTTGATGTGCGTGAACTGCGCTTGCGGAACCCGTAGCAGTTCTGCCTGACCACCGGGGACTGCGCCATACAGTTCGGAGTAGCCGAACAGCGCCGCGCCCATGCCCTGATCGCGCACCTGGGTTGTCTCGCACTGCGTGTAGAGCTGCTTGTCGCACATGTAGCAGCTGCCGCAGGAGATCTGGAAGGGAATGACAACGCGGTCGCCTACCGCGAGATTGGTGACTGCGCTGCCCACCTCGCGCACGATGCCCATGGGTTCGTGGCCGAGAACGTCGCCGGGTGTCATGAACGCCCCGAGCACCTCGTAGAGGTGCAGGTCCGAACCGCAGATGTTGGTCGACGTGATCTCGATGATCGCATCGGTCGGTTCTTGAATGGTCGGATCGGGCACCGTGTCGACTCGAACGTCACGCTTGCCGTGCCAGGTCACTGCTTTCATGGCGATTCCTTTCAGGTTTCATGGAGACCCAGAACCACCGGAAGACCGACATTGGAGCCCCGAGAGTCAGGGAGACATCGCTGTCGTCGACCAGGGCTAGATCCAAATGTATTGGTACCCGAGAGGACTGATATGAAACGCTGCGACGTCGTCGCCTTGTGCGCCAGACGCGCGCGTGGCCCTGCATCGTCGGCATTCGGTCTTCTCAGGAGTGTCCTTCTGGTCGGAAACGGGTATTCCTGACCACGCAATTCCAGCCCGCACGATTGAGGAGGGCACAGTGCCGAAAGATCACGGGCCCAGCGTCAAGAATGACAAGCAGTACGAGGGACTGCGAGAGAAGGGGATGAGCAAGTCCAGGGCTGCGGCCATCTCCAACTCACCTGGCGCCTCGAGCAAAGGCGGCAAGAAGTCGAGCTAGTCCCTGCAACCGGGCTCGCGTGAGGAGTTGAGTCGTGTCCGACCGGGATCCTCTGCTCAACCGCGGACTCTTGCAAGAACTGTTGTGGGCGTACGGTCCATGCGGTCAGGAGGACGCGGTCCGAGACGTGTGTCGGCGCGAACTCGAGTCGATCGTCGACGAAATGTGGGTTGACGCTGCAGGGAATTTGATCGGGCTTCTTCGCTCTGGCAGCGGAGGCCGCGGCGAGGGCGGACCCGCGGTGAAGGTGATGGCTCATATGGACGAGTTGTCGATGCTCGTCAAACGGGTGGAATCGGACGGTTCACTTCACGTAACGCAATTAGGCACGATGTACCCCGGGAACTTCGGCCTCGGCCCCGTCTCCATCCTCGGCGACCGAGAGACGTTGTGCGGAGTGCTGTCGTTGGGCTCCGAGCACACGACGAAGGAAAGCCGTCGCATCTGGGAAACGAAGCCCGATCAAGGCGACAAGTCGCTGGATTGGCAGCATGTCTATGTGTTCACCGGGCGTAGCCGTGACGAGTTGGCTGCTGCGGGGGTTCAGCCCGGGACCCGCGTGTGTGTCGAACGCAGCAAGCGGACTCTGGTGGAAATCGGGGATTACCTCGGGTCTTATTTCATGGACGATCGTGCGGCCGTGACTGTGCTTCTGCAGACGATGCGCCAGCTGCGAGACGACGGGTACAAACCCGCCGCAGATGTCTACGCGGTGTTCAGCACGAATGAGGAGATCGGCGGAGTCGGTGGTTCCTATGCGTGCCGCACGCTGCCGGGCGACCTCGCCGTCGCGCTGGAAGTCGGCCCGACCGAGATGGAGTACTCCACTTCCGTCAGCGGCGGGCCGATCGTCGCATACAGCGACGCGCAATGTGTCTACGACAGAGATGTCGCCGATCGACTGATGAGCATCGCGGTCGGTCTGGGACTGTCCCCGCAGCCGGCCGTCCTGGGCGCATTCGAGTCCGACGCGTCGCATGCGAAAGCGAGCGGCCTGTCGCCGAAGGCGGGTCTGCTGTGTCTGCCGACGTTGAGCACCCACGGCTACGAAGTCATTGCGCGCGAAGCAATCCCGGCGATGACTAAGGTCCTCGTCGAGTTCCTGCGCACGTACTCGGGCTAGTCGGCATTCGGCAGGACCTGAATGTGGTAGACACAGCCCATGTCCGCGCCGAGCCGGCGACGTCGCTGAGGGACTTGCCGTGAGCGACGAGCGACTGCTGATTCCGGGCCAGACGTGCTGGCGTGTTGAGCGTGCCGATCGGTTCGCTTGCGTCATCGATGCCGCCGATTATTTTCAGCACGTCAAGGCGGCGATCCTGCGCGCCCGTCATCGCGTCATGCTGATCGGTTGGGATTTCGACGCCCGAATGACCTTTGAGCGAGGTGCCAAGACACTTCCCGGACCCAACCAGCTGGGCGGTTTTCTCTACTGGATGCTGTGGAAGCGACCTGACCTCGAGGTCTACCTGCTGAGGTCCAATCTGCGGCTGCTTCCGGCCTTTGATGCCATCTGGTTCGGCCTCACTCCCGTGGCATTGGTGAACCAGATCACCAGTAGGCGAATGCACTTCGCCGTCGACGGTGCCCATCCGACCGGCGCCGTCCATCACCAGAAGATTGTGGTCGTCGACGAAGTGTTGGCGTTCTGCGGCGGCATCGACCTCACCGTCGACCGCTGGGACACGCGTGCGCACGAACACAAGAGTTCCAGCCGGCGAACGTTGGGACGCAGTTACGGGCCGCGACACGAGGTCGCGGCCGCACTCGACGGTGCCGCCGCCAGCGGCCTCGGTGCGCACGCTCGGGCCCGATGGCAGGCCGCGACGGGTCAACCGTTGGACCCGGTGCACGCCAAGCACGCAGCGTGGCCCGGCAGCCTGCGGCCGGCGTTGCGAGGCGTCGACGTCGGAATCGCCCGCACCCTGCCGGAAATGGATGATGTTGGTGAAGTCCGAGAGGTGGAGGCGCTCAACCTTGCGGCCATCGCTGCGGCACGTCACACCATCTATCTGGAGAACCAATATCTGGCGGCCCGTCGCCTCGTCGATGCGCTCGCGGCTCGACTGAAGGAAGTCGACGGACCGGAAATCGTCATCGTCCTTCCTCGGAGAGGCAACAACCCGCTAGAGCGGGGAACGATGGACAGCGCCCGCCATCGGCTTATCCAAGTGTTATGGGCCGCAGACGATCATCACCGTCTGGGCGTCTACTGGCCGGTGACCGACGGCGACGCGCCGATCTACGTCCACTCGAAGGTTCTGGTGGTCGACGATCGACTCTTACGCCTCGGGTCGTCGAATCTCAACAACCGGTCATCGGGTTTCGACAGCGAGTGCGACGTGGCCGTCGAGGCAGATCCGGACAACTCCGAACACGACGACGTCCGCCACGAAATCGCTTGCGTGCGAAACGACATGGTGTCGGAGCATCTCGGTGTGTCCGTCAGTGAACTGGAGGCCGTTCTAGCTGAATGCGGGCTGCTCCTGAAGGCTATCGAGGCGCTTCGAGGACAGGGTAAGACACTGCGTCCGTTCACCGAACAGACAGTGTCAGGTGAGGCGGGCCCGTTGGCGGAGAACGACCTCATGGATCCCGACCACGTCCCGCGATCACTGACGCGGACCGTGCAGCGGTTCATCGCGGGACTGAGGGCCGACTGAGGAGAGTGCGACACCCGGCCGGCGGTCAGTTAGTGGGGGCGACCAGTCGTAGCCGCTGACCCTCCGGCATCGCTTTGCGCACATATCGCAGTGCGTCCATATAGGACCCGACGGTGGGGAGAGCGCCATCGGGATCGCCCACCCGAAGTAGCCGCGAGACGCTGATCCCGGGGATCAGCGCCCATACGGTGCCGGCGCGGGCGCATTCGGTGTCAAGCGACAAGATGACACCCAGCCCGGCGACGCCGATGAAGTCGATGCGGCCGAGGTCGACGATCAGAGCGCCGCCGCGTGGGACGAGTGCGCGGGCGCGGGCTTTGACCTCATCGACGTTCGACGCGTAGATCTCGCCCGTAATGGTGATCACGGTCAGCCCCTGATCGTTGCGCATCGTCAACCGCGCGTCGCGGCAGTCGAAACTTTCGACGCAGGTCGATTTACCGACGAATCGCTGGTCAGTGGCAGACATGAAGACTTCTCCCCGTAAGTTGCCGAACGGCAGACAACCCCGATGTGAGAACAGATCACACACATGACGTCTCGCTGACGCGCATCAGCGTTGTCGCAGGCTAGCTACTCAACCCAGTTGAGGTTAACGCGCGGCGAACAATTTCGGTAGAGCTCGCCAGGGCGCGTATACAGAGTTCTTTCTGGCCCGTATCCATCGCCGTGCCCAGCTGTCTAGGCGACGGACAGTTCCGTTTCGGTCCAGCGAACCATGCCTCGCTCCGCGAATGCGTGCAGCCAGCCCTGCATGGGCCACCAGCCCCATCGCGCGTGAAAGATGCGGGCATTGATGACGATGTCGACCACGTGTTCCACGGGCGGGTCGGACACCGGGTGGAATTGATGAAACGCGTGGGCGCCCCCAACCCAACGCATGGTCACGCCTGCAGCTGCGGCCATCTGCGCAAAATCGGTGTCCTCGCCGCCGTAGCCGCGGTAGTACGTGCAGAATCCGCCGACGCGGTCCCACGTCTGCGGTGTGACAGCGAACGACAATGACCAGAACAGGTCGTAGTCCGTGCTCGTCAGCACCTGCCGGTCGCTTGGCCGCGGACGGGCCGGATGCGGATTTACCATTGCCGGCAAGGCCGACAGGTCGTAACCGGCAGCCGGCGGCGGAGGCAGATAGGTAACGGGCCCGCACAGCAGCGCATCTCGGTGCGCTGGATCGCCGGCGGCGCGCAGATAGCCGGCGATCATGTCCTCTGCGGGAACGCAATCCACGTCGAGGAAGACGAGTAGATCGGCGCCGCCGTCGATGGCCACCGCTGCGCCCAGGTTGCGCGCCGCCGCGATCGGCAACCTCGTGCCGTCGCCGTCACACGCAACCACCGTTGTCGGACAACGGCTTTCGGCCACGATCCGCGACGCCCCGGAATCGTTCATGGTCACGACGACGTGATGGTCGGGCCGAGGTGTGCAGCGTGCCAGTCCCTTCAGCTGCTGACGGAGATGTTCCTCGCGGCCCCGCACCGTCGTGATCACGAACGTGTTCAACGCACACCGATGCCTTCCGAGTACCGGGCCGCGACCCCCTCGATCGCTGCCGCCGCGCGCTGCGACGCCCCAGCGGTCCGCCAGCGACGCCATCTCTTTCCGTCGATGCTGCGCGCTCGATGAAGCAGGTCAGGCCATTCGACGGGTAGCGGCCAGTGAGGTTGGACGACAGCAAGTCCCGCCCTCGCCAGGAGCGCCCCGGTGATCTCCTGCTCGTCGAACGGACGCGGCGCAGGCACGATGATCGCCGCCTTCTCCGCTGTGGCGAGGTCAGCAACAGAGCTCTCACCTGCATGCGCCACAACGACGTCAGCCGCGCACAAATCGGGCCACGGGTCCTGCACCCAGGTCCCGGTCGAGACGCCCAACGCCTGCCACTCGTAGTCCGGTAAGTCGGCCGCGCACCCGCGTACCGAGGAGAGATCGAGTGCCGAACCACCCGCTCCGCCGAGGACGGCGACTCGGCGCTTACCGGCGGAACCACCGCGCCGAGCTGTCGAGCGGTCACGGCCGTCGAAGCGACTGACACCGCCGATGTAGCTGACCTTCTCACGGTGCGGCTTCAGCCATGTCGGCTCGTACAGTTCGCGCGGCCAGCAGGCAAGGATGTGGTCGGCAAGCCGGTAGACCCAGTCGTGGGGCGGGTCGGTGCGCTGTCCGGGCATCGCTACGACGATCACGGGCACACCCAGCAGTCGGATCAGCGTCGCCACCTCCACGGAGACATCGACTACCACCGCCGACGGACGTGCTGTGGCAATCCAGTCGACGATTGTTCGCATGCGAGCCGCAAGACCGCTGTCCTGCACGGGCGCCCAGTGCAATGCTCCCTGTGCGGTCTCATTCGAGACCGACGGGGCTGTGTCGTCACGCGGTAGCGGCACCACCGTGTCGAACGGATGAGGACGGGTCACGACTGCTGACGTCAGCGCGGTGACCCGCTGCTGAAGGTGCGCGCTTATGCTGCAGGCGCGCGCCAGGTGTCCGTGCCCGCTGTGATGAATGTAGTAGCCGATCATGACTTTTCGCCTCGGGTGATTCGATTGCGCGGTCGTACATGGCCAGGTAACGGGCAAGCATTGCGTCCGCGGAACAGCGCTCGAGAGCCCGTCGGCGTACTTCCGCTCTGGGGAGTGCCGTCACCTCCGAGATCGCGGCTGCCATTGCGGATGTGCTCCCGGGGGTGATCAGCCGGCCGCAGGTGTCGTCGACGATTTCGGGAATCCCGCCGCGCGCGAAGGCGATTACCGGCGTGCCACACGATAAGGCTTCTGCGACAACGAGTCCATATGGTTCGTCCCACATCGGGGTCACCAGCGCAGCCGACGAGCGCCCGACCAGAGCAGCCAGTTCGGCGTGCGGTAGATGCCCCAGATACCGGATTCGACTGTCCAAACGCGGCGCGACCGCGGCCTCGAAATAAGCGGAGTCCGAGAGCGGGCCCGCCAGGACCAGGTCACGTCCGGCCTGTCGTGCCGCGTCGATCGCGAGGTGCGGGCCCTTCTCTGAAGTGAACCTGCCGAACCAGACGAGCGGACCGCCTCCAGCACCCAACGGCCATGTGTCGATGTCGATTCCGTTGGGCACGACCTCGATGTCCGACACCAGCGGGGCCCACGCCCGGGCAGTGTGCCGGCTGACGGCAGCGAAGTGCACCCCTGCCCCGCCGGTCAGTCTGATTGCCGATTCCAGCCAGGGCGTCGGCGGGGTGTGCAGCGTGCAGATCATCGGCGTCGACAGAGCGGGAGCATGCGCTAGGGGCAGGTAGTGCAGGCTGTGGTTGTGGATGACGTCGAAGTCGTCGCGCGCGGCACCGGCGAGATCAAGCATCAGGCTCAGATACGCATGGTGGTCGTTCATGAAGCTCCACGCCGGCATCGCGGGGTCCGCGATGGCCGCGTTGCTCAACCGGAGCTTCTGCACCGTGAGTCCCGGACAGCCCAGCGAGGCGTCGCTGCCCTCTGAGGCGAACAACGTGACTTGATGCCCGGCAGCTAGAAGGCCGCGAGCGAGATGCCACACGTGGGCTTCGAGACCGCCGGCAAACGGCTGGGCGATCGGAAAGCGGTTGGACGCGATCAGCGCGACGCGCAACGCGCTCATGGCAGGACGCTTTCGTAGATGCGCCGGTGGGCGGAGGCAAGATCGAAACGCTGCGCGCGGCGATCCTCCCAACTGGCGCGCGGCGCTTCTTCACCGTCTCGGTACCTGCGGTAGAGAGTGCGCACCGCGCGGTCCAGTGATTCCGGATCGAAGCTGTCTTGACTGAATTCGTATGTCTCGCAGGGATGCTGCTGGTCGTAGAACCCGCACCGCGGCGCGATGACTGCGGTTCCGAGATCGAAGCAGGCCTCGAGCCAACCAGAGTGGGTCCCGAAACGGTAGGGCAGCACCGACACCGTCAACGCCGACAGATAGTCCCAGAGCTCGCCATCCGAGAAGTACGGGTGGATGCGGACGTCGACGCCGGGACGGTCGTCGTAGGCGCGCAGCCGGGCACCGGCCTGTGGCGCGAACCAGTGGTTTCCCGGTTCGAAGATTTCGTCGTGCACGTTGATCTGCAGGACCGCACCCGGCAACGCCGCGACCGTCTCGACCAAGGTGTCCAGCACGGGGAATGGGTCCATGTTGGCCCGGAGGCTTTTGACGTGGACTCCGACGACGAACGGTGTGGCCGGGCGGGGATGGTCTATGCGGGCTGGATCCAGAACGTGTGGGTGTGGCAACACTTCGGCCTCACGGTTCCACTGCAGTGAAATGGCGCGCGACGCCCCGGGCGTGAGCGTGAGCAGCTTGTCGGCGGCCCGGGTCAGCACGTCCAATTGCGCCTGGTGCGCACGCGGTTCGGGGTGATGTGGGTTGCGCAGATCGTGGACCGTGTAGATCAACGGCTTGTTTCGAAGCGTGAGTTCATGAACGACGTCTTCGAGCACACGCGTGTCGATGGCGTCGAATCCGAAGTGCACATGAAACAGCTCGAAGTGCTGGTGATTGCGGGCGATCCAGGACGGCTCCAGCATCAGCGGTGGCCACCATCCGCCGGGGACCTTGCAGCCGACCGCGGGAACGGGATCCGGAAACCGGACTACAGCA
>JAVHWG010000162.1:0-2655 GCA_032159965.1 Mycobacterium sp. | reverse complement strand
ACAGAACGCCGAGAAAGCGGTCAAGACCCAACTGCTCGTCGACGCGATCGCCGACAAGCTGGAGGTCCAGGTGGGCCAGGACGACCTGACCGAGCGGCTGGTACTGCAGTCACGGCAGTACGGCGTCGAGCCGCAACAGCTGCTGCAATTCCTGCAGGAGAACAACCAGCTGCCTGCCATGTTCGCCGACGTCCGGCGCGGCAAGGCGCTGGCCGCGATCGTGCACGGCGCGACCGTCAAGGACACCACCGGCGAGGTCGTCGACACCGAAGAGTTCTTCGGCTCCGGGCAGCCGGACGAACCGACTGCGCAAGCGGAGACGGCGATCGACGACGAGAGTGCCGACGAGCAGACATCCGAGGAAGCCGACGACCCGGCATCTAAGGACGACCAGTAACGCTGAGAGCGAACCCACGTGTTGTCGGGAGTACGCGGCCGGACGGGCGGGTTAGTGTCAGATGACAAGCAAACGCCAGAAAGCAGGTAACCACGCGTGACAGAAATGCGTTCGAGCGCGCCGGGGCTCAACCTTGTCGACTCGGTCTACGAGCGTCTGTTGTCCGAGCGCATCATCTTCCTCGGTTCGCAGGTTGACGACGACATCGCCAACCGGCTGTGTGCGCAGATCCTGCTCCTTGCCGCTGAGGACCCGAGCAAAGACATCCACCTCTACATCAACTCGCCGGGCGGCTCGATCAGTGCGGGTATGGCCATCTACGACACGATGGTGCTTGCGCCGTGCGACGTCGCCACCTACGCGATGGGCATGGCCGCGTCGATGGGCCAGTTCCTGCTCGCCGCCGGCACAAAGGGCAAGCGCTATGCGCTGCCGCACGCGCGAATCCTGATGCATCAACCGCTCGGCGGCGTCACCGGCAGTGCCGCGGACATCGCGATCCAGGCTGAGCAGTTCGCGCTGATCAAGAAAGAAATGTTCCGGCTCAACTCCGAGTTCACCGGCCAGCCGCTGGAGCGCATCGTCGCCGACTCCGATCGCGACCGCTGGTTCACCGCACAGGAGGCGCTGGAGTACGGCTTCGTCGACCGCATCATTACGCGCGCCGAAGTCAACGGATCAGGACCAGGAGCAGGACTAGATTGATGAACCCATCCACATCCCCGCACGGCGGAGCCGTGAATGTGCCCCAGGCGCGCTACATCCTGCCGTCGTTCATCGAGCACAGCAGTTTCGGCATCAAGGAATCCAACCCGTACAACAAGCTGTTCGAGGAACGCATCATCTTCCTCGGGGTACAGGTCGACGACGCGTCGGCCAACGACATCATGGCGCAGCTGCTGGTACTGGAGTCGCTGGATCCCGACCGCGACATCACGATGTACATCAACTCACCCGGCGGCTCGTTCACGTCGCTGATGGCGATCTACGACACCATGCAGTACGTGCGCGCCGACATTCAGACGGTGTGCCTCGGCCAGGCCGCGTCGGCCGCTGCGGTGCTCCTCGCCGCGGGCACCCCGGGCAAGCGGATGGCGCTTCCCAACGCGCGAGTGCTCATTCACCAGCCGTCGTTGTCGGGTGTCATCCAGGGCCAGTTCTCCGACCTGGAGATCCAGGCCGCTGAGATCGAGCGGATGCGCACGCTCATGGAGACGACGCTGGCGCACCACACCGGCAAGGACGCCGCAGTGATCCGCAAGGACACCGACCGCGACAAGATCCTGACCGCCGCCGACGCCAAGGACTACGGGATCATCGACACGGTCCTGGAGTACCGGAAGCTTTCCGCGCAAACCGCTTGAGGCGAGCTGGGGTCCTGCTCTCGGTTGCATCACGCCGACGACACGCCAGGGACACAGCGGCGCGTTACTCGACGCGGATCACCCGTATTGGCGATATGTTCGGTGGCAGCGCAGGGGCCGCCTGCGCGGGAAATACCACTGACGCGATTCGCACCTATCGGTCGCAACCCGGCCGACAGTGCGGGTAGCGTCGGGTCAGACGACGCAGACCGAAGTCAACACGGCGAAAAGGAAGTAGGAACTCCACCACCATGGCGCGTATTGGAGACGGCGGTGACCTGCTGAAATGCTCGTTCTGCGGCAAAAGTCAGAAACAAGTCAAGAAGCTCATCGCCGGTCCGGGCGTATACATCTGCGACGAGTGCATCGACCTCTGCAATGAGATCATCGAAGAGGAATTAGCCGATGCTGACGACGTCAAGCTTGACGAGCTGCCCAAGCCGGTCGAGATTCGCGACTTCCTAGAGGGCTATGTCATCGGGCAGGACACCGCCAAGCGCACGCTGGCTGTCGCGGTTTACAACCACTACAAGCGCATCCAGGCGGGCGAGAAGAGCCGCGACTCCCGGGCAGAACCGGTGGAGCTGGCTAAGTCCAACATCCTGATGCTCGGTCCCACCGGATGCGGCAAGACCTACCTGGCGCAGACCTTGGCGAAGATGCTGAACGTCCCGTTCGCGATTGCCGACGCCACCGCACTGACCGAGGCCGGGTATGTCGGTGAAGACGTCGAGAACATTCTGCTGAAGCTGATCCAGGCCGCCGACTACGACGTCAAGCGCGCCGAGACCGGCATCATTTACATCGACGAGGTCGACAAGATCGCTCGCAAGAGCGAGAACCCGTCGATCACACGCGACGTGTCTGGCGAGGGTGTGCAGCAGGCGCTGCTGA
>JAVHWG010000160.1:0-8138 GCA_032159965.1 Mycobacterium sp. | reverse complement strand
GGCTGTCGAGTACGGCTTGCGGGTCGAAAGTGCGATGCACGACGAGCCGGCCGCCCTTGATCCACGTGGCGATGGTGGTCGAGTTCAGTGCCCCGATGTGAAATAGCGGCGCACAGACGATCGAGACATCGTCGTAGGCAACGTCGAGTGCGAGAACAACCGCGATGTTGTTCCACCACAGGTTCGCGTGCGTCAGCGTCGTGCCCTTGGGCCGACCAGTCGTACCCGAGGTGTACATGATTACCGCTGGATCGTCGGGAAGGATGTCGGTGCGATGCGCTCGCGGTGCAGATGATGCGCAGAGTCGTTCGACATCCCCCCAATCGGGTGGCGGCTCGCCGCCCGCCGCCATCAGGTAGCGCTCCACCGAGAGGACGCCGCGCTGTTCGTCGATGAGACCCGTGTGGTCGGCGTCGGCGATCAGGGTGTGCACGGCGGAATGGTTGATGGCATAGGCGAGTTCGGGACCGGTGAGGCGAAAGTTCAATGGAACCAATATCGCGCCGAGACTCGCCGTGGCGAAGAGCGCCTCGAGTATCGCGGGATGGTTGAGGCCGAGATAGGCGACCCGATCGCCGGGGGCGACGCCGCCGTCGTGCAGGACGGCTGCCAGACGCTCGACCCGGTCCTGAGTTTGGCCGAAGGTTCTGGTCTCGCCTTCGAAGGTGATGGCTGGCCGCTCCGGCGACGACCGCGTCCGCGACGCGAGAAGGCTCGCCAAATCCACTGCTGCCCTGACGGCGGGCGACCCAGCCGCAGACGTCGAAGTGTTGGGTGAAACGGCCGGTCGGCTGGGCACTGAAGTGGGCGACGACATTCCGCGACGGAACCACACACGGAGATTCGGGCCAAGGGAAGTCCGACCTTTCAGCGATAAAGATCGCTCGATGGGAGGAGGCCAGTGCACCCAAGGAGGCAGGAGAATGACCCGTATCACATGGATTTGGATATCCGACAACCTTCGAATCTGAGGTTTAGTTCATGACACTCTTGACTGCCGTTCACACCGACGCACTCACCGCGTATCCGGCGCGATACTTCGCTGCCTGGAATCAACGTGACACAGGGGTCGCGCTTGCTCTCTTCACACCGCAGCTGAGCTGGATCGACCCGGCACTTCCCGCAGAGATGACGAGTCAAGCCGAAGCCCAAGGCTTCTTCGAAGCCGCCTGGCAGGGATTCCCCGACATCAGTTTCACGGCAGTCGGCGACCCGCTGGTGGACGCAAGAACCGGCCGGGTAGCGCACGAGTGGCGGATGACCGGCACCCACACCGGCGAAGGATTTCCGCCCGGTGTTCCGGCGACTGGAAGGCCGTTCGACGTCGCCGGCACCGACGTGTGGCAGGTCGACGCGGATGGTCGCGCGACATCAGTGCGGGCGTACTACGACTTGTCGACGCTCTTGGGCCAGCTCGGCCTCGTCTGACCCCCTTCACCGCACCACTCCCCCGACGAACGGAATGACCTGTGAACAACGTGAATTCTCCGGTGGTGCCAGACGCACATGGCGAGGCGACCATCGAGACCGTGGACGTCGTCATTGTCGGCGCTCGCTGCGCGGGTACCGCCGCCGCAGTCCCGCTCGCCCGTGCCGGTCGAACGGTTGTGGTCCTGGACAAGACGCGATTCCCCGCCGACACGATGTCCACGCATGTTCTCGTCCCGAATGGCGTGCAGGAACTGCAGCACATGGGCGCGCTACGCAAGATTCTGGCTCTCGGGCCGGCGAAGACCAAGTACCTCACGCTGCACGACGGTGACCTCGAGATTCGCGAGCGGTTCGCACCGTTCGGAGGTATCGACTATGGCCTGTGCATTCCGCGAGATCAGCAGGACGTGCTCCTCGTTGAAGCTGCGCGTGATTCGGGAGCGGACGTACGCGAACGATGCTCCGTGGAGCAGGTCGTGTGGCGGGATGGGCGCGCGGCAGGGGTGCGCTACCGGACGAGTGAAGGGGAATTCGAGATCCACGCCAAGCTCGTGGTCGGTGCTGACGGGCGCAAATCGCGCATCGCGGCCGAGGTGGACGCGTGGACCCCTTACCGTGCTTCGAAGAACGGCCGTGGGTTCGCGTTCCGCTACCTCGATGATCCGCTGGGCGTGGATGCACCAAGCGAGTTCCAGATATACCGCGCCAACGGGAACCAGGCTCTGGTCCTGCCGTCGTGCCCAGCCGGCCGAACCCTGGTGGTACACATGTGCCCGGCCGAGGACATCGCGGCGCACCGAGCTGACCCAGAGGGGGCCTGGCAGGCAAAGCTCGACCAAGATCCCGCGCTCCGTCGCCGCATCGGCGCAGCGACCAACATGAGCAAGGTACGTAGCACCGACGACCTCTCCGCGTACTACCGCAGGTCGAGTGGACCAGGATGGGCGCTCGCGGGCGATTCTGGGCACTTCAAGGATCCCGTCACCGGCAACGGTATGCGGGACGCACTGAAGTTCGGGCGTCTGCTCGGTGAGGCTGCCGCGGCCACGATCGACGACCCCGACGCGCTGGACGCGGCGCTGCGCGCGTGGGAGCGAGCGCGCGACAAGGACACCATCTCGACCTACCACTGGGGTAACCGCGAGTCGCGTCCCGCACCGACGTCGCCGTTGGTGCGGGCAGTTCTGGGGACGTTCGCGGGGAGCGAGGAGCCGAACCTGTCCGACACGTTCAACCGAGCACGGTCCGTCGAAAGCATCATCAATCCGATGCGCTTGGCCCGCGGCCTCATTCGTGCGCTGAAGACACCGGGAATCGATCGCCGCGCAATCCTGCGCGAAGTATGGGGCGAGCTCCCGATGGAAATTTCTGCCCGCCGACACCGCCTCCTGGACGGGTTTCGCTCGACAAGACCCACTGCGACGGAGCGCGACGGGTGGAGTGTGGGATCTGCTCCTCGGCCACCGTCGTGGCGGGCAGCGGCTGATACCGATTCACCAGCAGCCACTCAGCCGGAGTTCGTCGCGCAATAGACGCGCAAGAGAAGCCACACACCCGAATCACGCGTGCGCTCGTGCGCACCGAAATGGAGATGATCGAATTGACCACCGGCAACATCGTCGAATTCGGAACGGGTAAGAAGTCAACAGAAGCAGTTATCGATGCAGCCCTGGCCGAACTGGTAGACGGCGAGGCGAAGTGGGCGGACGTCACGCTGTCCGGACGCGCTTCGCTGCTGAAGCAGGTGCTGGCTCTGATGACCGCTCATGCCGACGAGTGGGTGGCGACCGCGGCGGTGATCAAGGGACTCGGTGCGAAATCGCCTCTCGTGGGCGAAGAATGGACCTCGGGCCCATACCCGATCATCGCTGCCTGCGCCGCACTATCTTCGACGCTGGAAAAGCTCGCACTTGGGCAAAGCCCTCTTGCTGACGTCCAATTCGGCACTGCGCCCGGCAACCGAACGACCGTCCAGGTGTTACCGCTGAACTTCTTCGACACATTGCTGCTCAACGGGTTCAGCGCGCAGGTATGGCTGAAGCCGGGAATCGACGAAGCGACCGCAAAGCGCAGCGCCGGCCTCGCTCAGCTCGACCCCCGCCGCACCCATGGTGTCGGCGTCGTACTCGGCGCGGGAAACATCACCTCCATCGCACCGCTTGACGCCTTCTACGAGCTGTTCGCCCACAACCGCGTGGTTGCGCTCAAACTTAATCCGATCATGGATCCCATGCTCGGCGTGATGACGACGGTCCTGGCACCGCTGATCGATGCCGGCGTATTGCGGCTCTTGACGGGAGCAGCGGACGAGGGAACCTATCTGGTTCAGCACAATTCAGTGGATCACGTCCACATAACTGGAAGTTCGACGACCCACGACGCCATCGTGTTCGGCGGAGGTGAAGAGGGCGCTCAACGCAAGAAGAACAACGAATCAATCCTCGCAAAGGACATAAGCAGCGAGCTCGGTGGCGTGTCGCCGACAATCGTCCTGCCGGGCGAGTGGACCACCGCCGACATGAAGTTTCAGGCGGAACACATTGCTACGCAACGTCTCCACAACGGCGGCTACAATTGCGTTGCCGCCCAGGTAGTCGTCCTGTCGTCCACATGGCCGCAGCGCGACGAGTTCATCACCGCGTTGCGTTCGGCATTGACATCGGCGCCAGCACGTAAGCCGTACTACCCGGGTAGCGCCGAGCGAATTGCCGGCGCTGCGGCGTCGTACCCTCAAGGCGAACGCGTTGGCGACGCTGGTGCGCGGCTGCTCGTCACCAATCTGACTCCCGAGCATTATCGGCCGATGCTGCAGACCGAGTACTTTGCGCCCGTTCTGAGTACGATCGAGCTGCCCCACAGCGGTACTGAATTTGCCTCGCGCGCAGCAGCACTCGTCAATGACGAGTTCATCGGTACCCTCGGCGTCAATATCATCGCGCAGCCCAAGACGATCAAGTCGATGGGCACCGCGTTCGATCGGTTCGTCGAGAGTCTGCGCTACGGCACGGTCGCGATCAACGCGTGGACGGGTGTCGCCTACCTGACGGCAACAGCAACCTGGGGTGCGTTCCCGGGCCACACACTCGCGGACGTGCAAAGCGGAATCGGCGTCGTGCACAACGCACTGTTGATCGGCGACACCGAGCGGACCGTCGTTCGTGGCCCGTTTCGGCCGTCGCCGCGCTCACTGATGAACGGGGAGATGTCGATCGCTCCGAAGCCGCCCTGGTTCGTGACCAATCGCACCGCCGCGACCACTGGGCGGCTCCTTGCTCTGTTCACCGCCGCTCCCAGCTGGCGCAAACTTCCAGCGCTCTTTGCGTCCGCGCTCCGGGGTTAAGGCGCCCGGAAGGGACGCGTCACCGCGGTTGATCGTGATCACGGTCAGCGCAGGATCCGCGATGCTCACGCGAGCGATGGGGTGACGAACCAAAAGCCCAGAATCATCACCGCCACGACCGCCGGCCACGCCTCGAAGGCGATGCGCACCGCTAGCGGTGCCTGACGGAGCTCCATGAAGTCCAACACCACATACCTGACCTTCACGGCGGCGATGAGGAAGGTTCCCAGCACTGCAACGGCAGGGCTGAACCAGTCCTTGGACAATCCCCAGGTCGTCACGCAGGTCGCCGCCATCAGGCCCACCCACACCAGGGTGGCCCGTTCGCGCCACATCGACATCACCTTGCCTGCAGCAGATAGAGCAGCGGAAAGAGCACGATCCACAAGAGATCGACCAGATGCCAGTACGAGGCAACGCATTCCGGCACGACACGGTTCGAGCTGCCATAGGCGCCGCTACGCGCCCCGGTCCACACATAGGTGAGCAGGCAGGTACCGAAGACCACGTGCACGAGGTGGATGCCGGTCAACGTGAAGTACCACATGTAGAAGTCATTGGTAGCCGGGGTGACGCCGTGTGCGAACTTGATGAAGTACTCAAATGCCTTGGACACCATGAACATCAGACCAGTGAGCACCCCACCGAGCAGGTAGCGCGGCACCTGGTCAACGCGATCGCGCTTGAGGGCCTGCACGGCAAGAGCGATGCTCCAGGAGCTCGTCAACAAGATCAGCGTGTCTATGCCACCAAAGGTGATGTCGAGCGCCTGCCGCGACTGCTCGAACACTGCCGGTTCGCGTAGCCGGGCCTGCATGAAACTCGTGAACAGGATGGCGAAGATGACCGCGTCCGCGCCGATCGCGACCCATAGACCATCGACACCGGGAAGGCGCCGCGGCCGCGCGAGGTCGACCGCGACAACCTCCACCCGGTTAGGCGTTGACAAGTCCCGCGGCAATGTCCTCAGCCTTGAGCCGATCGATCGCCTTGATGATGAAGTAGGACAGCGACGGAATCCAGAAGAACCAGGTGAAGAAGGCGATCCAGAAACTGATAACGCCATTGAAGGCCAGCGGCCCGGTAGTCACGAACGGGATCGCGCTGACGGCGAAGAAGGACGCGAAGGTCACCCAGCCCCACCAGACTACCGCATCCGGGACCAGCTTCTTTGCCCGCTTGTCGCGCATGAACACGATGCATACCGCGGCGATCTGGAGCGAGGTGACGAAGTAGGCCAAGTCGAACAGAAGCCAGCCCATCCAGTAGAGCATGTGCATGATCTCCGGGCTGAGATTGTTGACCTCGTGGGCTGCCGTCAGCCAGATCGCCATGGTGACCGTGACGGGGGCGCAAGTAATGGTGCCGCCCAACATCTCCAGCTTCGACAACAGGCCACCGGGACCTTCGATGCTTTCCATCACTCGGGCCACCGCCACACTCCACGCCATGTAGAACGCGGTCATCGTGAGGCAGACGCTTAGGGCGATCAGCAGCGGCGTCCTGAATTCTTGGAAGTGAGCCTTGACCTCGGCTGGCGTCGCACTCGGCGGGAACGGGGGCATGTTGTGAGCCAGCAGTCCCCAGAGGCCGAAGACCGCTACCAGGAAGACCGGCCCGCACCAGGCCATGATCTTCCACGCTCGGTAGTCGGTCGGGAAGGGCGACAAGCCCCGAGGGACTGTCGGGGTCAGTGGCCTGCCAGAGTCGATGTTCGTTGCCATGTGCGCCGCTCCTCAGCCTGGACGGTCATTCGCCTCATGACGACGCCGATCTAGCCATGGTCGTCCCCGCTTTAGCCGCTGGCTCCCCCCTAAGGGGAACAGTTGCGGCCCCCCTTCGGGGGACACCACGGTCGGCAGCGGTTCCAGGGCAATCGACACAGCACGTTCGGCATGTCAGCCGAGAGATCCGTCATTCACCATCGAGTCGCCGAACGTACAGGTGATGGACGCATAATGAACGGAGACCCACTAAGGAGGTGACGTATCGCCGCGAAAACGGTTGGCGATGCGCAGCCGCACGTGCGCACGCGAGATCCCGAGCGCAAGAGCCGCATCCTGGCGGCCGCTGCGGATCTGTTTGCCCGCAAGGGGTTTCACGCTGTTTCAATTGCCGAGATCGGCTCGACCGCGGGCATTACCGGATCCGGGGTCTACCGACACTTCGACAACAAGTCGGCTGTGCTCGTCGCCCTCTTCGACAGGGTGATCGACGACCTGTTGCGCGACGAACAGCACATCCTCGAAGACACGCCCGACCTAGGCCTCGCGCTGGACCTGTTGATCGCCGGTCAGGTCGAATTCGTCGTCGGCGAAAGGGAACTCGCACAGGTCTACTACAACGAGATCAACAACCTTCCCGAGGACGACCGTAGGCGGCTGCGCCGCAAGCAGCGGCTCTATCTCGAAGAGTGGGTGCATCTGGTCAACGAGCAGCGCGAGGAGCTCAGCGATACCGATGCACGCGCCATCGTGCATGCGGTCATCGGCGCGATTCAGTCGCCACTGTTCCACAACACCGGCCTGGCCGAGGATCGGCTGCGGGTGCTGCTTACCGAGGCCGCGCGCGCCATTCTCGGTATCGGCGGCTGAGTCGACGACCGAGGAGTTTCTCGCCGGAGAACAATCTCCTTGACAGCGGGCTACGTGCGTTAGTTATTATGAATTCACTAATTCGCGCCCCGCGTACCGAGGTGGACGATTGTCACGCACATCCCCATCTCACCCGATGACGGTGCTCATCGGCCCGCCCTGCCGAATCCAGCCGCACACGCTTAGTGCTTCTTTGTTCACTCTTCCTCTCCGTCCGACCGAGAAGGGCACCGATGCCAGTCCTCACCCCTGACGTCGACACCGCGTCAGCCACCTAGGTGAGCAACCGCGAGGTGCAGAGCGCGGCCGTGGCCGCGCTCAACGAGCAGCTCGAACTGGTAGCCGCTGGCGGTGGCGCACGGTATGTCGCGCGACACCACGAACGCGGCAAGCTGTTGGTGCGCGAGCGCATCGAACTCCTCATCGACCGCGATGCCCCTTCATGGAGCTGTCGGCACTCGCGGCCTGGGGTACCCGATACAACGTCGGCGCCGCGATCGACACCGGCGTCGGCGGGGTCTCCGGTATCGAATGCATGATCATCGCGCACGACCCCACGGTCCGCGGCGGCACGATGAATCCCTACACGCTGCGAAAGAATCTGCGCGCGTTGGAGATCGCGAAAGTCAACCGGCTTCCGGTCGTCTACCTCGTCGAGTCCGGCGGCGCCGACCTGCCCACCCAGGCCGACCTGTTCGTCGACGCAGGCCGGATCTTCCAGAACCTCCGCCTGGGGAGTTCATCGGCGATGAAGCGGTATCCGAACGCTGGGT
>JAVHWG010000287.1:0-9428 GCA_032159965.1 Mycobacterium sp. | reverse complement strand
GGGTCCCCGATCCGGGACCCGGAGCATCCCGCAACCGCCAGCAGACCAGGACGCTGCTCGACGCGCTGGAGGCGGGAGAGTTCGATGCGGCGTTCGGCGGCGCGCGCCGCGACGAGGAGCGGGCGCGCGCGAAGGAGCGCATCCTGAGTTTCCGTGACGAGTTCGGGCAGTGGGATCCGCGCGCTCAGCGGCCCGAACCGTGGTCGCTGTACAACGGCCGTATTCGCAAGGGCGAACAGGTGCGGGTTTTCCCCCTTTCGAACTGGACTGAACTCGATATTTGGCGATACATCGAGCTGGAAAGCCTTGAGCTGCCGTCGATCTACTTCGCGCACCAGCGAGAGGTGTTCGAGCGGGACGGAATTCTTCTCGCCGTGTCCGAGTATGCGGCTCCGCGCGACGGCGAGACGTCCTCGGTGGAGTGGGTCCGGTACCGCACCGTCGGCGATCTGACGATCACAGGCGCCGTGCGGTCGGAGGCCACCGAGATCGCGGGAGTCATCGCCGAGATATCCGCCGCGACGGTTTCAGAGCGGGGTGAGACCCGGGCGGACGACCGGACATCGGCGGCGGCGATGGAAGACCGCAAGCGCGAGGGATACTTCTGATGAGCACAACCGTGACACGACAGCTGCTGCGGATCGCCACGGCGGGTTCGGTGGACGACGGCAAGAGCACGCTGATCGGCCGGCTCCTGCACGACACGGACAGCCTTCCGCTGGACCATCTCGAAGCGGTCACCGACGAACAGGGGGTTGCCGATCTGGCCGCGCTGTCGGACGGCCTTCGTGCCGAACGCGAGCAGGGCATCACCATCGACGTCGCCTACCGGTTCTTTTCGACCGAGACCCGAAGCTACATCCTCGCCGACACCCCCGGCCACGAGCGCTACACCCGCAACATGTTCACCGGCGCCTCCAACGCACATCTGGCCATCCTGCTCGTCGACGCGCGAGCGGGTGTGCTGCGGCAAACCCGGCGGCACGCACGCATCGCCAAACTGGTTGGGGTCACTCACTTTGTCGCGGCGGTCAACAAAATCGACCTGGTCGACTTCGACGCAACGCGGTTCCACGAGGTGGAGCAGGAACTCCAGCAGATGACCGCACGGCTCGGCGGCGCCGACATCACGGTGATCCCCATCGCCGCCAAACACGGCGACAACGTCGTGAACCGGTCAGACCGCACGCCGTGGTACTCGGGACCCACGCTGCTCGAGTACCTGGAAGGCGTCGAACTCGCTGCCCCACAGGCGGAACCGGAGCGGCTGCGAGTGCCGATTCAATGGGTGTCGCGGCCGACATCGGAGCACCGCCGACGGTACACCGGCCGATTGTCCGCGGGCACGCTCTCGGTGGGTGATCCGGTGGTGTCGTTGCCGTCCGGTACCAGATCCACGGTGACGGCGCTGGACACGCTCGACGATGACCGAGCCACCGCGGTTGCGCCGCTGTCGGTTTCGATCGAGCTGGCCGACGAAATCGACGTCGGCCGCGGCGATGTGTTCGTCAGCGCGGCCGACGACGCCGTGCTTCCGGTTCTTGCCCGTGAGCTGGACGCTACGGTGTGCTGGTTCGTCGATTCGCCGCTGCGAGCGGGGGATCGCGTCGCACTCAAGCAAGCCACCTCGACGGTGCGCGCCACCGTCCAGGAGTTGCAGACCCGCTTGGACCCGGAGACGCTTGCCGAACTGGACCAGCCAGTCGAGTTGGAAATCAACGACATCGGCACGATCACGCTTCGTACCAGCTCCGTGCTGGTGGCGGATCCCTACGCTGACAACCGCGACAGCGGCGCGTTCATCCTGATCGACGAAACCAGCAACGACACCGTCGGCGCGGGGATCATCCTCGACGCCCGCGAGGTGAAGACGGGCACGCACGCACGCACCGACATCCGCTGGCATCCGTCCGCGCTCGACCGTGGGCACCGCTGGCGGCGCACCGGACAGCCCGGCGCCACCATCTGGTTCACCGGCTTGCCCGCGTCCGGGAAGTCGACGATCGCCGTGGCGGTCGAACGCGCCTTGGTGGAATCCGGGCGCGTCGCGTATCTGCTCGACGGGGACAACCTGCGGCACGGACTGTCGGACGATTTGGGCTTCTCGCCCGGCGACCGAGCCGAAAACATCCGCCGGGTGGGACATTTGACGCGTCTGCTGGCCGACTCTGGCGTCGTGGCGCTGGCATCGCTGGTGTCACCGCTGAAATCCGATCGCGAGATCGCCCGCGCGCTGAACGAGGCGGCAAAGCTGCCGTACATCGAGGTATATGTCTCGACGTCGCTCGCCGAATGCGAGAAGCGTGACCCGAAGAAGCTGTACGCC
The DNA here is from genome assembly GCA_032159965.1 of Mycobacterium sp. Taxonomy (GTDB): domain Bacteria; phylum Actinomycetota; class Actinomycetes; order Mycobacteriales; family Mycobacteriaceae; genus Mycobacterium. The sequence continues at coordinate 7,102 of JAVHWG010000287.1, read as the reverse complement.
CGAGCGCGCGCCGGCGAATTGAAGGGGCTTACGGGCGTGGACGCGCCCTACGAGCCGCCCGAGAGCGCTGACCTCGTGCTGGATACCACCGGCGCAAACATCGACGACCTCGCCGCACAGGTCATCGCTCTACTGGATGAACGCAGCCCGCGCACCTGACGGTGTGGCGATGACTGGTAGCGATGACTGACGCGACGGATGCCAGCGACGTGCGCAGGGTCTGGACATCCCTGGGACTGCCGGGAATCGTCGATGTGCATACGCATTTCATGCCGAAGCGCGTGCTCGACAAGGTCTGGTCGTACTTCGACAAGGCCGGGCCGATGGTCGGAAGGCCATGGCCGGTCGCGTACCGCCTCGGTGAAGCCGAGCGCGTCGAGACGCTTCGTCGTTTCGGAGTGCGCATGTTCACCTCGCTGGTGTACCCGCACAAGCCGGAGATGGCCGCGTGGCTGAACGACTGGGCAGCCGAGTTCGCGCGGGCGACCCCCGACTGCCTCCTGACGGCGACGTTCTACCCCGAACGGTCAGCAGCCGAGTACGTCGCGGCCGCGATCAGTCGCGGAGCGCGAATCTTCAAGGCGCACATTCAAGTCGGCGATTATGATCCCAACGATCCGATGTTGGACCAGGTGTGGGCGATGATCGAAGACGCCGCCCTCCCCGTGGTGATTCACTGCGGCTCGGGACCCCGGCCCGGCCGGTTCACCGGACCGGAGCCGATTCTTTCCCTGCTGCAACGTCATCCGCAGCTGCGGCTCGTGATCGCACACATGGGCATGCCCGAGTACAGCAGCTTCATGGACATCGCCGCCCGCTTCGAGCAGGTTCGACTGGACACGACGATGGTGTTCACCCCGTTCACCGACGAGATCATGCCGTTCCCGGGGGATCAGATGCCGCGACTGCGGGACTTCGGCGACCGCATCCTGTTCGGAAGCGATTTCCCGAACATCCCCTATTCCTACGCCGACGCGCTGACCGCGCTCACCGCGCTTCCCCGAGTCGACGACGACTGGTTGGGCCGTGTGCTCTACCACAACGGCGCTGAGCTGTTCTCGCTCTAGCCCTTGTGGCCGACGACGAATATCCGCCGGAACGGGAACACCGTCCCGTGCGGGCCGGGCGGATACGCCCCGCGCAGCTCGGCGGCCAGCCGCGCGGAGAATTCGTCGGCCTCCGGGGGCGTCAGCGCTGCCAGGATCGGACGCAGACCGGTACCCCTCACCCATTCCAGCACCGGGTCGTCACCGTGCAACACGTGCAGGTAGGTCGTCTCCCAGACGTCGGCAGCCAGGCCTGCGTCGATAAGCAACTCGGCATACGACTCGGGAGTGCTAACCGCCAGGTTCTGACGCACGACGCCCTTCAGGGCGCCCGCCCACGGCGGCTGCGCGGCAAGCTCTCTCATCAGCACGTGGGACGGTGAATTGAAATTGCCCGGAACCTGCACTGCCAGCCATCCTCCGCTGGGCAGCCCCGAAGCCCACCGCGCAATCAGCTGCCCGTGTTCTGGGATCCATTGCAGTGCAGCATTACTGACGATCACATCGACGTCGTTAGCGGCTTTCCAGGTGGCGATGTCGGCGACCGAGAACGTCACAGCTGCGGCGGCTCCGATCTTCGAAGCATCCGCGATCATCTCCTCCGAGGAGTCGATGCCCTCGACGACGGCGGCCGGCCAACGCGCGGCCAGTGTCGCCGTCAGATGTCCCTGACCGCAGCCCAGGTCGACGACGTGGCGCGGACTGGCGTCAATGCGCGACGTCAGGTCGAAGAAGGGGCGGTCGCGCTCGGCGGCGAACCGACCGTACTGCGCGGGATCCCATCGCATGCGCGGAGCGTACCGGGGGTCGAGCCGCGGTCGCCGAAACTCGATCGGCGGTATTGGCCTCAAACCCCATCGGCTTCGTTATTGTCGGGAGGTTCGTTGTGACCTGGGCCGTCAGCAAGCTCGTCTGGTGGTTCGTGAGCTCGAACAGAGATGACCGCTCTGCTCAACGTCTAACTGCCGCTGCGGCAACCTATTCAGGAGTATACGAACTGATGTTCCGGGGCGGTATGTGGCTCAAACTGCTCGCGTCCGCAGGCGGGCTTGTGCTGGCCGCGGCGTGCTCGACCTCCACTCCCACTGAACCGTCGACGGTCAGTTCGGTCACGCCGACCACTACATCGGCGCCACCGCAGTCACACGGGGTCTACGAACAATGCCTCGCGGAGCACGGTGTTCCGGGTCCACCGGCGGGGCCTGCCCCCGGGCCGCAGCCCATGCCTCAGGGCCCAGCGCCCGGTCCGGGAGCCGACGGCTCGCCCGGGGCCGCGCCCCCACCTCCGCCGGGGGTCGACGAGGGCACGTGGAACACCGCCGTGCAGGCGTGCGCGTCATTGCGACCGCACCCACCGGCCGATGCACCCTGAGCTAGCATCCCGGTTAGCGGGTCTAACCCTTTTGCTCCACACAACTCATCGGCACCCGATGAACAAGAAAGGCCAGCCGGCAATGACGTCAAGCGCTGACCCCGTCGATCCTCCCGTTCCAGTACCGAACGTCCCGGGCGCCGACGCGGGCACTCGCGGACTTCCGGACCGCTCAGACCTCAGCCTCGGGCAACGGCTCATCGTCGACGCCTCGGCCATGGCCGACATCGGCCTGCGGACGTTCGTCGCCTCCCTGGTCGGGGCGGCCATGCTGCCGCCGATCGCGGCCGAGCTGGTCCGCGGATCCGATTCCGGTGGCGAACGCGAGAAGATGAAGTTCTATGCAGATCTGGCAGCCGAGCACGATCCGGTCAAGTCGTTCCCCGCACCACAGGAACCGCCGCGAATCTACTCTCGACCGGCCAACCCGATTGCCGAGTGGATCGCTCACGGCCACGTGCGCAACGTCCACTTCGAGAGCAGCTTCGAGCCCGTGCACCCCGGCATGCGGAAGCGCTGGACTCAGCTGCGCAACAACAACGTCGTGCGCGCCCAGCACTGGCAACACGACGACGGCCCGCATCCGACTCTGTGCCTGATCCACGGCTTCATGGGTTCGCCGTATCTGCTCAACGGGCTCTGGATGTCGCTGCCGTGGTTCTACCGGTCCGGATATGACGTCCTGCTCTACACCTTGCCATTTCACGGTCGGCGCGCTGAAAAGTATTCACTCTTCAGCGGATACGGCTACTTCTCCAACGGATTGACGGGTTTTGCCGAGGCGATGGGGCAAGCCGTTTACGACTTCCGTTCTCTCGTGGACTATCTCAAGCTCGGCGGGGTGGAGAAGATTGCGCTGACCGGAATTTCGCTGGGCGGGTACACCTCATCGCTCATCGCGGCAGTCGAGGATCGGATCGACGCGGTCATTCCGAACGTTCCGGTGGTGTCCATCGAAGCCGAGCTGGACGAATGGTTCCCCGCGAACAAGCTGTTCTCACTGGGACGAAGAATCGGCGGGTTGGACCGTGACGAACTGCTCGCCGGACTCGCGTACACCTCACCGCTCAACTACCCGCCGCTGGTGCCACGCGACCGTCGACTCATCATCACCGGTCTCGGCGACCGGCTGGCTCCACCGGAACAAGCCGAGATGCTGTGGAAGCACTGGGATCAGTGTGCGCTGCACTGGTTTCCCGGTAACCACATCCTTCACGTCAGCCAGCCGGAATACCTGCGCCGGATGACGCGCTTCCTCGGCGACTTCATGTTCGCCTGACGGTCTTCTTCGCGGTGACGAAGCTGCCCGAGCCCACCATTTGTCCTCCGTCGGTGTCCGGCGGTGGGACCGGTCTGCCCACCTGACTGATGTAGTCGGCGGCGACCACCGCCGTAGCGTCCCAGCCATGCTCGTCGAACCAGTCGGCAGCGGGGCGATGGAGTTCATTCGGGATCAGACTGAAGAACTGGCCGGGCTGTTCTCCCTCCGCGTGTTCTTCAGCGCGCTTGGCCTCGAGCACATCCGCGGGAACCGGCTGCATTTCCTCCAGCGCGACGTAACTGCCCTGACCCGCCAGCGCATCGATGCCGCGGAACAACTGCTCCTGCGCAGAACCGGGCAAGTACATCATGATGCCCTCGGCCAGCCACGCCGATGGGACACCCGGTTCGAACCCATTGTCCTGCAACGCCTTCGGCCATTCCTCACGGAGATCGACGGCGATTGCGCGGCGTTCGGCGGCAGGCGCCGCGCCGTGATCGGCCAACACTGCTCGTTTGAACTCCAGCACCTCGGGCTGGTCGAGTTCGAAGATCACCGTGCCCGGTGGCCACGTCAGCCGGTAGGCCCTGGAGTCGAGCCCGGCAGCCAGAATCACGATCTGGCGTACACCGTCGTCAGCGGCATGCCGGAAGTAATCGTCGAAGAACTTGGTGCGTGCGGCCAGAAAAGTCTGGAAGACCTCGCCGAACTCGGATTCGAGCCGATGGTCGGGCGCGTTGCCGTCGAGCAGGTCGGCCCAGCTGCCGCCCACTGCGCGGCAGAACAATTCGGCGTACGGGTCGAGGGCCAACGGGTCGGCACGGTGAGCCTCCAGCGCCCGAGCCGCCGCCACGAACAGGGAGTTGAATCCGGCGCCTGTCGAGATGTCGAAGGTGTCGTTCTCGGTCGACGCATCGTTGTTCAGCGCGTCGTTGTTGAGCACTCGCCGACCATACGCGCGCGTGCGACGTGGCCGGTTTCTATCCGCCCGCCGACGGGAACGGCGCCCCGGCCTCCCACGCGGCCAACGCCCCCACCGCCGACCAGTCGAGGTCCCCGCCGCCGTTGGCCGACAAGGCGAGGAAACGGTCCCTCAACAGGCTCGCGATGGGCAGCGGAACACTGAGCCCTTCGGCAGCTGCCAGCACCAGGCGGACGTCTTTGGCGCCCAGTGTGCCCGTGAAGCCGGGTGGCACGAACTTCTCCGCGGCGATCAGCCCGCCGTAGGTCTTGTACACCGGCGCGCCGAACAGCGTCGACGTGAGGATGTCGAGGTACTGCTGCTTGTCCACGCCGGCCTTCGCGACCAGGGCCATCGCCTCACCCAGCGACTCGATCACCGCGGCGATCAGGAAGTTGCCGCTCAGCTTGATGAGGCTGGCCGCCTTCGGATCCTCCGAGATCGCGAACGTGCGCTGCCCGATCGCGTCGAATATGACGTCGAGCGACCTGACGGTGTCCGGCTCGCCCGCCGCGACGACGAACAGCTGCCCGGCCTGCGCCGCCTCGGGACGGCCGAAGACGGGGGCGGCGACAAATCGCTGTCCCGCTTCGGCATGCGCGGCAGTCAAGCGTTCGGCCAGTTCGACGCTGATCGTCGACGACGAGACATGGATACCACCGCCGGCCAGATGCTCCAGGATTCCGCCGTCGCCGAACGTCACTGCCTCGACGGCGGAGTCGTCGGCCAGCATCGAGATCACGACGTCCGCCGCACAGGCCTCGGCGACCGAGCGCGCCGGAGTTGCACCCTGCTCGGCGAGCACATCGACCTTGCCCTGCGAACGGTTGTAGGCAATCACCTGATGACCGCTCTTCAGCAGGTTCTCGGCGATTCCCGATCCCATGTTGCCCAGCCCTATGACGCCGATCTTCATGGGTCCACGCTGCCACGGTTTTTCGGGAGTGCAAACCGTCCCGTTATCAATCGTTAACGAAGTAGCCGAGGAATGTTGACCATGTCCGCACCGGATTGCACGCCTGCGCACGGGATCATTGGCACAGACCCATGAACGACCTGCACAGCGTGACCCTGCACAACTACCGCGTCGTCTACCGCGACGAGGGCGACCGTGATGCCCAGCCGTTGCTGCTCATCCACGGTGTGGCCGGAAGCTCGGGGGCGTGGGATCCGCTGATCGGACACCTCGCGCGCAGGTACCGCGTCATCGCACCGGACCTACTCGGCCACGGGGAGTCCGACAAGCCGCGCACCGACTACTCGCTGGGCGCCTTCGCCGTCATGCTGCGCGATTTCCTTGACGCGCTCGACATCCCGTCAGCCACTCTGGTCGGGCACTCTCTCGGCGGCGGAATCGCATTGCAAATGGCTGCCCAGCACCGCGACTACTGCCGTCGACTCGTGCTGGTGAACAGCGGAGGGCTGGGCACCGACGTCAGCCTGCCACTGCGTCTGCTTGCGGCACCCGGTGCCGAACTCCTGCTGCCGGTGATCACTTCACGGCCCGCGCTGTACCTGGGTTGGACGGTGTGGCCCAGGCTGACGACCAGCGGCATGGAACGGGCCAGAGCTCAGGAGCGTAGGGAGAAGTATTCGGCGCTCGCGGATCCACAAGTGCGTCAAGCGATTCTGCGTACGTTGCGCTCGGTGGTGGACATCCGGGGGCAGACGGTGTGCGCGCTCGAGCGATTGCCGGACATCGTGGGTGACCTGCCGACGCTCATCGTCGCGGGTGCGCAGGACCGCGTCATCCCGCCCGCGCATGCGCAGACCGCGCACGCTGTACTTCCCGGCAGCCGCCTCGAGATCCTCGACGGTGCCGGGCATCACCCGCAGCTGGATTGCCCTGTCGCGCTTGCCGATCTGATCGACGACTTCGTCGCCCTCGACAACGTCCGGATGCTGCCTCGTCGCGCCCTGCCTCGGCTGTGGCGCCGGCCGTCCCGGCGCGGCGCCTAGACCAGCGGACGCCCGGTCCTCATCCGCCAGTTGAGGTCGGCGAGCATGACATTGAACGGAAACTGCCGGATGAACCGCGGCGCCAGGTCGTTGACGAACCGGATCACCGCGATCAGGCGGTCAAACCTGCGCTGACGGCCGGCGTCCCACGGCAACCGCATCTCGTCACGGAACCGTTGCGGCAGAAAGCCCGTCGTGATCAGTAGGGAGATCCCCTCCAACGGTCGCCGGACAACCTTCGGTAACGGGATCGCCGCCCGGCTCGCCGCGATCGGGTAGAGGTATCTGCGGATCGTGTCGTCGATGTGCACGAGTTCGAGCGATTGTTGCCAGTACTCCTCGAACGCGTCCCGGTCGGTTGGCCACATCTCTGCCGGCACTTGCAGGGTGGTGCCAAGAGCACTGCTGTCGCGATACAGCGAAGCGATGGACTCGTCGTCGATGTCGCCGATGAACAACCGGTACACGTCCTCGACGCCCTTGTAGAGGCACGCCGCGACCCA